>JAOUKJ010000861.1 GCA_029882675.1 Cyclobacteriaceae bacterium | reverse complement strand
TCTCACGCGTCATGGATATTCTGGTTACCAGCGGCACATTGATTGGGCTCACCTGCCGACAACTATACTCGGGAAAGTCACTACGAGGCGGTACCCGACAACCTGTTCTCCGGAAAAAGGAGACAGACGTTCCAAGGCGACGCTCCATGAAATAAATCGGATGAATGCGGGTGGGGGGGATAACGCCGGAACGCCATCGAATTCTAACCAATGAACCGGGCGCCTGGTCATCTGAATGATTATCGGGTACTACTCTGGGGAAGGATGGGGAAAAAACTATTTCCGGCAATTAAAAAGCTGGAGCCGGGCGAGCGCCGGTTATCGTACTTTCTTCCCGAACCTGTTGTAGCCTTTTTTATCCATACAAGCCTCAAACGCCTTGCGTGTGTGCTCTTTCTGGCTGACGGTGCTTTCGAATTTCGCCATGGCTTCTTTTTCCGCCTGCGAACGGCATTCTTTACGCGCGGCCTCCAACTGAGGTGTTTCCTCTCCCGTCCCAAACCTCTTTTTCAACTGTGTACAACTGGCTAAAGCAATTACGAGAATTGAAAAAACAATTTTCTTGTACATCTACTCTCCTCCCTGTCCTGCACTGAATTTGTACAGGTCTGGCTTAAGGCTGATTAGAAAACTTCTTTGATTTTGGATTCCAGGTCGTTCGCGGTAAACGGTTTGATGATGTAGGCACTGATACCCGCTCGAAACGCTTCCAACTCTTTACGGCCATCCATCTCAGAAGTGACCATCAGCAAGGGAACATTTTTCAGATGGTCCTTGTCTTTCATCAACTTGACAAATTCCAGGCCATCCATCTTTGGCATGTACCAATCGGTGATCACGAGATCGAACTTGTCGACCATCATCTTCTCCAGCCCCTCCTCACCATCTTTGGATTCGGTGATATTGTCCTTCAGAAAACCCACCTGCTCCAGATTCTTGGCAAGGATGGCTCGCAACACAGCGGAGTCATCAATCACTAAAACTTTTTTATCTTCATAGGAGGTTGAACCCAGAAGCAATTTATTGATGGTCTGCTGAAAAGGCGCCGAGGAAAATGGCTTGCCAATATATTGATCAGCGGAAGACTCGAAAGCCTTGGAGATTTTGTCCTTCTCCGCTTCCGTTGTCAGCATCAGAAAGGGAATAGACTTCAGACGACCATCACCCTTGACCGTTCTCAATAATTCCAGACCATCCATGTTGGGCATATGCCAGTCCGATATAATCATGTGAAATTCAGTTTTAGCCAAAAACTTGAGGGCCTGCTCCCCATCGGCAGCGTCGCGAATATTCTGATCCTCAAAGCCCATCATGATCAGTTCCCGCTTGATTATCTGACGTGCAGTGGAGGAATCATCCGCCAACAGCACCTTTTTACTCTTGAATTCATCTTTTGTGGCCATCCGTAATTCCTTATAAATACAGTTTTTGCCGATTCGGTGTCATCACTAGAATTACCTTTATTATAGCCGTAAATCTTAAATTTTCAACATACATTAATTTCTGCCATTAAAACAAAATTGCCACCATCCCCGCCTGGGCTGACCTCCAAGAAAACACTTGATTTTAAACAAG
>JAOUKJ010000252.1 GCA_029882675.1 Cyclobacteriaceae bacterium | reverse complement strand
GTATGCTGGTGCCAGTCGAAAGTGGCGTTGTATTTATTCAGTTCCCACCAGAATTTGGTGCGGGCTTTCTCCGTATTACCGGTCTCGTTCATGGTTTCAGTATCATACAGGCGGCCATTCACCATGGTATATCTTACCGTATTGGAGTTGCGGATATCTTCAAGTGGATTTTTGTCCAGTACGATCAGGTCAGCGAGCTTTCCCTCTTTTAATGAACCGATGTCACTGTCCATGCCAATATAATGTGCCCCATTGATGGTGGCGGCCTGTAGGGCTTGCATATTGCTCATGCCACCCTGTTGCAACATCCACAGCTCCCAGTGCACGCCCAGTCCCTGCAACTGCCCATGGGCGCCCAGGTTTACTTTTACGCCGGCATCTGCCAGGGCCTTGCATGTTTTGGAGGTGAGTATATGCCCGTTGTTATATTCTTCCATGGGTACCATGGTACGGTGCCTTGATCGCGCGTCGATGACTCCACGTGGGGTATATTTCAAAAGCTTTTGGTCTTCCCATACATTAGTGGTCTGGTACCAGTAGTATTCGCCACTCAGCCCGGCATAATTGACAATCAGGGTAGGAGTATAGCCTGTATTGCTGTTGCTCCAAAGGGTAATGACATCTTTATAGGCCGGTGCAATGGGGATATTGTGCTCTACGCCTGAATGCCCATCGAAGATCATGGTCATGTTGTGAAAGAAGGTCGAGCCTCCTTCCGGAACCACGATGATCTTTTCTTCCCGGGCCGCCTGAATCACCTGCTGACGCTGGTCACGGCGGGGCTGGTTGTAACTCTTCACTGAAAAAGCACCGAAGGCCTTGGTACGGCGAATGGCAGAACGTGCATCGTCCAGGTTATTAATTACAGCTTTAAAGTCACCGTCAGCGCCGTATAGAATGATACCCGTAGAAAAAACACGGGGGCCTACCATGTATCCGGCTTTTACCATTTCTGACTGGCTGAAAATCATTTCCGTGTTGGCAGAGGGATCATGGGCGGTAGTCACACCGAAGGCGAGATTTGCGTAGTATTGCCAATGGTTCTGCGGACTCAGCCCGTACCTGAATTGTCCGAGGTGGGCGTGCGCATCGATAAAACCGGGGAGGATGGTTTTTCCTGAGACATCATACACTTTGGCATCGCGGGGAATGGCAAGATCTATGTTGCCAATACTTTCTATCCTGTTTTCATTAACAATGATTACGCCGTTTTCTATTATCTTTTCTCCATCCATCGTGAGGATTGTAGCCCCCTTAAAGGCTATTCGACCGGAGGGTTTATCATGTTTTAAGGTAAGCCCTATTTTCAGGCCGGTCGTATCGATGGCGGGCAAGCTGTCTGGTGAATGAGGCAGGAAGGTGAATCGCTGAGATATTTCATTGCTGAAATATTCATCTCCCAGCGTCCAGTTAATACGTTCAGAGTCAGCGGACCAATGGATGTTGATGCCGGCATCGCGTGAGACCTGCGCGACCGGAAAACTCTTGGTGGAACTACTGATGTCAATGGCCTGCCCAGTTTGGGGGAGCGGTGCAATATAGGCCTTGTGCAGGTTGATGAAAGCCACCCATTTTTCGTTGGGGCTGGGGATGATCCTGTTGCCATATTTCGAAGTAATATGTGTGCGTTTCTCTTTTCCGTCAAGGTTTACACTTCGTAGTTCTTTGGTGATATTACCAAAGAAATAACCGCCGGTCTGGTAGTATATTCGGTCGCCAGAGAGGTTGAAAGACGGGTAGCTGCCTTCCTCTATCAAAAATTTTTGCTTCCCCCCCTGTGAAGGGATGAGGTACAGACCCGGTTGTTTGGTGAATGAATGCCCCATATGTCCGTTTCCGCTTTCTTTTTGAAAGACCACCCGCGACCCATCCGAATTAAAAGCAGGCGTACGGTAAATACCCTTTTCTCCACTTATTTTTACGGGTTTGGCCTTTTTGTTTAGCCAGTCGAAAGTCATAATAGCGCCTTTTTCCACATCGTTCCATGTCACAAATACGATTTTTTTTCCGTCGCGGGAGAAGGAGGGTTCAAATTCCAGGTTTGTACCCGTGGTTAATCGCACAGGCGTGCCTTCGGGCAATTGTTTTTTCCATAAATAACCGGCGGCATTGAAGACGAGCCATTTGCCGTCAGGTGAAGTGACCGCATGCCTGATGGCCCGGGCAGTAAATTCATCCGGTGCGGTTTCATTTTTAAAACGTAGTGCTTCGGCAATGGTAAGTTCTGTCTTTACTTCAAAGGGAATTTCCAGTACCGAATGGTTTGTTACATCTACTTTCTTTATTTTTCCATCAGCCCAAAGGATGATATTTTTATTGTCGGGGGTCCAGCTAAAATTGGGATAAGTGCCGAATATAGCCCAGGCTTCCTGCTGGTCTTTATTGAGTTGGTCAAAGACAGGCCATTCTTCCCCTGTACCCAGGTCGTGCAGAAAAAGGACTGATTTTGTCCTTACCCTTCTGACAAAGGCCAGTAGTTTTCCATCGCGGGAAACTACCGGACGGGAAGCACTTCCGGGACCACCTGTGATGGCCTTCTTTTCTCCGGTTTGCATATCGTAGCGATAAATAACATATATCTGTGAATTAGGGTCTTTGTTATATTGAAAAAAGCCACCGGGATACATGTCTTCACAATAATAAAGATAACGACCGTCGGGTGATATGGAAGGCTCGTTTACATCCTGCTGATCGTTTTTGCGTTTTGTGAGCTGTAGCCCGCTTCCACCTGAAATATGGTACATCCACATTTCACCTGCCCCGAGCGAGCGCCCTGAAGAAAAGTGTTTTCGGGCAACCAGATACTGCCCATCGGGTGTCCATACTGCGTTATTGAGTAGTCTGAAGTCTTCGTTCGTGACTTGCACTGCGTCTGAACCATCATTATTCATCATCCAGATATTATCGCCACCTCCCGCATCACTGGTAAAGGAAATTTTTTTACCATCCGGGCTAAACCGGGGTTGCACTTCATAGGGGAGGCCGGTGCGTATGGGGCGGGCTTCCCCGCCTGCTACGGGCATAATAAAAATATCTCCAAGCATGTCAAATACAATCTGACTGCCGTCAGGGCTCACATCCAGGCTCATCCAGGTGCCTTCATCTGTTTCCAGGGCTACTTGTTTAAAGCCCCAACTGCCTTTGGGGGTAGTGACATCCCATTTTTCTTGTGAAAAAAGTGGATTGAAAAGAGAGATGGAGAGTATGAAAATGTAAATATTTCGCATGATAAGTCATTTTTTCTCAAAAATAGCAAATTAGCAGAGACTTTCAACTTGAATAAAATTTACCTTATTACTTAACAAAAGCACTTGTAATGTGTTTTTAAGTAAAATACATTTTTATATACTATTGTATCAATTGGAGTTGACTATGGATTTGTTGAATAAGGTGTTGAATATTGGAAACAGCAAATCGCTGCCCTTTCATGAATGGAGAAAGGTGAGGATACTCAATGGAACCTGTTTGATGGGGTTTTCAAGTTCTGTTTTTTTTGTGCCTATATTTATTGCGAAGAGTATTTATTCGGCAGCTTTTGCCCAATCAGTTTTAATAGTCCTGTTTATTGTTGCAGTCTTTCTCAACCATAAACGGAAATACTTTTCAGCCCGCATACTCATGCTGATTGTATTACCTTTTGTATTGTTGTATTACCATGTGATGGTTCACCAGGCAGGTATTTTCTATTTGTTTTTATGTGCAGTGTTTTTCGCTACTCTGTTTAATGATAAGACCCGGGTGTTTTTCATTTCACAAACGTGGTTATTGACCATTTTCCTGATGGCATTGTTTATTCCTCAAGATCTTTTTATCAATGAAAGAGCAATAATTGCTGATATTCACGGCACAATATTTGACGTTATTCTTGTGTTTGTCGTTGTTTCTTTTCTCATGTATATTACCATTACTGACCATCAACGGCACCTCAGTGAGATCAATGAGAAAAATAACGAATTACAGGCGTCTACTGAAGAGATAATTGCACAAAAGGAAGAGATCGAAGCGCAGAATGACGAGATTGAAAACCAGAATAAAGTGCTTCAGGAAAGTAATGCGATTAAAGACAAGCTCTTTAGTATCATAGCGCATGATCTGAAGGCTCCGTTTAATTCGTTACGTGCAGTCATTGATATTTTGATTAAGGAAGACAATGTGAGTCCCGAAGACCAGAAAAGATTATTGGGTAGTATCAATAATCAATTATCAAACTCCTCAGAAATGCTGGAGAACCTACTGTATTGGTCGAAGTCGCAATTGAGTGGATTTCAGGTGAATGCAGTGGCTCTGGATATTAATTATGTGCTGCGGTCTGTGAAGCAATTGTTGAAGCCCGGAGCTGATAAAAAAGGGATTGTTTTGGATTGTAGTTGTGATGATGGAATAATTCTTTTTATCGACCGTGAAATCCTCAAAATAATAATGAGAAACCTATTATCCAATGCAATAAAGTTTTCAAAGAAAGGCCAGGTTGTTGAAGTGAGTTGCAGCAAAAAATCAGAAGAGGTTTGTATTAAAATAAGTGATCATGGGATTGGCATGGATAAGGAACAGCTGGGTAAACTTTTTAATAATGGTGTAAAATCGAAGCGCGGCACATCAGGAGAAAGTGGTACTGGCCTTGGCCTGATCATTTGTAAGGATTTCGTTGAGAACTCAGGAGGACATATTCAGGTGATGAGTGAAAAGGGTAAAGGCAGTACTTTTATGGTCAATCTCCCGTTACTAGCGGAGAAAACTTTAAATGTGGTGTAAACCTGAATGTTATTTTTTTGGCTGGTTCACCGGCTATTGTTGCTGACAAATATTAATCTGATATTATTTACATAAATATTAATAAAACTGACAATAAAAAGAGCTTGTGTTCGTAATATTGTCTGATGATTAAATATTCGGTCCTATTTATTTTGTTTCTGCTTGCAATTGGGTTCTCACCGGCACAGGCACAGCGTTACACCATATCAGGTTATGTACGCGACTCAGCCACCCATGAAAGTATGGTGGGCGCCAATGTTTATGACCTCAAGACTTTCAAAGGTACCTCTGCAAACAACTATGGCTTCTACAGCCTGACCCTGGACAGTGATACCGTCAAAATCACTTTTTCCTATGTGGGATACCAGGGACAGGCGTTATCGTTTTATCTTGATAAAGACACTATAATCAATGCCGATCTGGTGGCGGGACAGTTATTGGATAATGTAGTGATTGAGGCCGACCTGGCGACCAACAATCCTGAACTCACCCAAATGAGTACCATCAATATTGCGGTGGAAGACATCCGGTCTATGCCTTCATTGCTCGGGGAAACGGACATCATCAAGGTGATACAGCTCCTGCCTGGAGTACAGTCGGGAGCAGAAGGTACCAGTGGGCTTTATGTGCGGGGTGGAGGGCCCGACCAAAACCTGATTCTATTGGATGGCGTGCCTGTGTATAATGCCAGCCACCTTTTTGGTTTTTTCTCCGTATTCAATGCCGATGCCATCAATGATGTGGAGTTAATAAAAGGCGGGTTTCCTGCCCGTTATGGTGGGCGCCTTTCTTCGGTGCTTGATATTACCATGAAGGAAGGGAACAATCAAAAAATACAGGGTACGGGCTCTATCGGGCTTATTTCCTCTAAGTTGACACTGGAAGGGCCATTAAAACGCGATAAGTCTTCATTTATAATATCAGCCAGGAGGACTTATGCCGATTTGCTGATTAAGCCTATAACAAAAGCAGTGGCCAATGGAGAAATGATGGGGTATTATTTTTATGATCTTAATGCGAAAGCAAACTATATTTTTTCTGCTAATGACCGGTTGTATCTGAGCCTTTATTCCGGTAAAGATGAAGCTTATTCCGATTATGAAGATTTTTATTATGAGAATGACTTGCGTTACGACACCAAAGATGAATCCGGGCTTTACTGGGGTAACCTGACTACCGCTTTGCGGTGGAACCATTTATTTACACCAAAACTATTCTCAAATACTACGCTTACTTTTTCGCGGTATGCCTTTAATATATACAATAGTTTTCACCGGGAGGTGTCGGGTGTACAGAACAGAACGGACATCTATCAACGGAAATATGGTTCGGGGATACAGGATTACGGTGCAAAAATTGATATGGAATATTTCCCCACACCTGACCAGAGTATAAAATTTGGTGTAAGTGGTATTCATCATACGTTTACACCGGGAGCATATGCCATCAAGTCAAATGTAGAGGTAGACACTACCTTTGGAAGTACACCGGTCAATGCAATGGAACTGGACACCTATAT
>JAOUKJ010000253.1 GCA_029882675.1 Cyclobacteriaceae bacterium | reverse complement strand
GTTTTGCCACGGAAATTAAGGGGGGGTCCTTTGTGCATATTGTCATGCTCTCAATGGTGTTGAGAATATTGTTTTATGGGATTTTGGCCCTGGTTATTATTCTGATAGAAAAGGAAGTAATTGCAGATATGGTGTTGTTTGGTGTTGTTTATTTGGTTTATACAGTGCATGATGTGGTGATCATGGCAATGAAGAAAACCAATTAATACTGTAGTGATATTTGGGTGTAAATTAATTTAGGATTAGTTTTTTTTTGCTGTAACTATCCCTACCTTTGCGGTCGAATTTTCAACCCCTTTTTAATGACCACGTTCAAGAAAATAAATAGAGAGAAGAGCTATCTGATAAATATTATAGCTTTATTATTTATTTTTATTCTCCCCTTGACCAGTGCCAATGCTGAGGCTGGTGAGGATGAAAAATTTAGTCCGGGCGATATGATTATGCATCATATCCAGGACGCGCCCGAATGGCACCTTTGGGATGGCCCGTACGGTACTATACCATTGCCCGTTATTTTGTATTCCCCCAATCAGGGATTGTCTGTGTTTATGTCAGGGCGCTTTGAACACGGTCACGCATCATATCAGGGCTACCGGGTCGAGGAAGGCCATATCGTTTCCGAATCAGGCGATAAATTTTATGATTTCAGTATTACGAAAAATGTGGCCCAGCTGTTGATTAACGTGCTGGTGATGTTACTGTTGTTTATAAGTGTTGCCAAAGCCTATAAAAACCGGGCAGGAAAGGCACCAAAAGGAATGCAATCGCTTATCGAACCCATCATTTTGTTTATTCGCGATGAAATCGCCAAACCTAATATAGGAGAAAAGCACAATAAATACATGCCCTACCTGCTTACACTGTTTTTCTTTATCTGGTTGGGCAATTTGATCGGACTTACCCCCGGGGCTGCAAACCTTACAGGAAATATCGCTGTAACGGGTTCACTGGCTTTTTTTACACTTATTTTGACATTATTTAGCTCGAAAAGCTATTATTGGAAGCACATATTCTGGCCTCCCGGGGTTCCTACTCCAATCAAATTTATCATAATCCCAGTTGAGGTGATTGGTATACTGACAAAGCCATTTTCCCTGATGATTCGTCTTTTTGTGGCCATCACAGCAGGACACGTCGTGTTACTTAGTTTATTGGGCCTGACGTTTGTATTTCATAGTTATTTGGTAGGGATAGGAAGTACCATGATTGTTTTGTTCATCAATATTATTGAATTGTTGGTGGCAACTATTCAGGCTTATGTTTTTACACTCTTTACTTCAATGTATATTGGTATGGCATTGGAAGAAGAGCATCATTAAGAATTATATATGTTTAATTAATAAATAATAAATCATGTTATTAGCATTATTACTCAATTTCTACTACGGGATAGTAGGTGCCGGGATCGGTGCAGGACTTGTTGCGATTGGCGCAGGTATTGGTATCGGTCGTATTGGAGGTTCAGCGATGGAAGCTATGGCCCGACAGCCTGAAGCATCCGGTAAGATTCAAACAGCTATGCTTATTATTGCAGCACTGATTGAAGTGATTGCACTTTTTGGTGTGGTAATTTGTTTCTTGATCTCTGTTTCTGCCCCTCAGGCGGTTTAAAACAGCACAAACACACCCCGGCAGTTATGTCGGGGTGAGTTTTTATTTTGCATGACCATCAATTTTATTTATTAAATTAATATGGAATTATTAACCCCATCATTAGGACTTATATTCTGGCAAACGCTGGTTTTCCTCTTACTGTTTGCAATCCTGAGAAGCTTTGCATGGAAACCAATTTTAAATGCTTTAAGAATACGGGAAGAATCTATTGAAGAGGCTCTGGCTGCTGCTGAAGAAGCAAGGGATGAAATGGCTAACCTCAAAGTTGGCAACGAAAAGCTGCTGGATGAGGCCAGGCATGAAAGAGAAAGTATTCTGAAAGAGGCACGCCAGGCCGCTACTTCACTACGGGATGAAGCGAAAAATGAAGCCGTTAAAGCTACCGACAAGATGATTGCTGAGGCACGCGTGGCAATTGAAACAGAAAAGAAAGCAGCGATTTCAGAAGTTAAATCGCTGGTAGCTGAGTTTTCTTTGGTGATTGCTGAAAAAATTATACGTCAAAAACTTGGCGATGAAAAAGATCAAAAGAAGATCATAGATAAATATTTACAGGATATAAAGTTAAATTAATCGATGTCTCAACACCGGATTGCTGAACGTTATTCCAGGTCGTTACTTAGCCTTACAGTTGAAAAAGGCCTGTTGGAAAAAGTAAATGACGATATAAATCTTTTTCTTAAAGTGTGTGCTGAAAACAGATCTTTTGTGCTGATGCTCAAAAATCCTGTTATTAAACATACAGACAAACGGGCAGTGCTTAAAAAATTGTTCTCAGGAAAGATTACCGACCTGACACTGCTTTTTTTTGAATTAGTATGTAAAAAGAACAGAGAGAAAAGCCTGCACGCTATTGCGCGGGAGTTTGTTAACCAGTACAACATTTATAAGGGAATAGGGACAGCTACTCTTACTACTTCTTTTAAGATTGATAATGAGTTACGTGAGGAATTTGTAACGATTCTCAAGAAAATAAGTGGGAAGAAATATATTGATTTAACCGAAATAGTGGATGACAAGATTATTGGCGGATTTATCCTGAAGACGGGCGATAAACAAATTGACGAATCGGTAAGTAGTAAGTTGAAAGATTTGAGTATCAAATTGATCGAAAAAACATATATAGCAAATTAACTGTAATTGAAACATTTTAATAGCGATAAAAAATGGCAGATATAAGACCTGATGAAGTATCGGCGATATTAAGAGAGCAACTATCTAATGCTAAAACTGAAGCTGAGCTTGAAGAAATAGGCACAGTACTCGAAATAGGTGATGGGGTAGCCAGAATTTATGGTTTGACCAAGGCCCAGTCAGGAGAACTGCTGGAATTTGAAAATGGATTGAAAGCATTGGTGCTCAATCTGGAGGAAGATAATGTGGGCGCTGTATTGCTTGGTGAATCAAAAGATATCCGTGAGGGTGATACGGTGAAAAGAACCGGAAATATTGCCTCCATTAAGGTAGGAGAAGGAATGGTGGGTAGAGTGGTGAACACCCTTGGCCACCCAATTGATGGTAAAGGTCCGGTAACAGGTGAATTGTTTGAAAGTCCTTTGGAAAGGAAGGCCCCTGGTGTAATATATCGGCGGCCGGTGAATGAGCCCTTGCAAACAGGGATTAAAGCCATCGACTCTATGATACCTATCGGGAGAGGGCAACGCGAGTTGATAATTGGTGACAGGCAAACAGGTAAAACGGCAGTTGCCATAGATACTATCATCAACCAAAAAGAATTTTATAATCGCGGTGAGACGGTTTACTGTATATATGTAGCGATTGGACAAAAGGCATCAACGGTGGCAAGTGTGGTTGCTTCGCTGGAACGTGCAGGTGCCATGGATTATACGATTATTGTTTCGGCTACAGCATCAGATCCGGCACCAATGCAATTTTTCGCTCCATTTGCAGGTGCAGCGATCGGAGAATTTTTCCGTGATACCGGCAGACCGGCTTTGGTGGTTTATGATGACCTTTCAAAACAAGCAGTAGCCTATCGCGAAGTTTCATTGCTCCTGAGAAGACCCCCCGGACGTGAAGCTTATCCTGGTGATGTTTTTTATCTCCACTCTCGTTTACTTGAGCGTGCTGCAAAGATCAATGAAAATGATAATATTGCTGCGGCAATGAACGATTTGCCAGACTCACTAAAAGGTGTAGTAAAAGGAGGAGGGTCTCTGACGGCTTTGCCTATTATTGAAACACAGGCTAGTGACGTTTCGGCATATATACCTACCAATGTTATTTCCATAACGGATGGGCAAATTTTTCTCGAAACCAACCTCTTTAACTCAGGAATAAGGCCAGCGATCAACGTTGGTATCTCTGTATCAAGAGTAGGTGGTTCCGCGCAGATTAAATCCATGAAGAAAGTAGCGGGTACGCTTAAATTGGATCAGGCGCAATTCCGCGAGCTTGAGGCTTTTTCAAAATTTGGTTCTGACCTTGATGCTGCTACAAAAAGAGCCATTGACAGGGGAAGAAGAAATCAGGAAATATTGAAGCAGGCTCAATATAGCCCCGTCCCTGTTGAAGAACAAGTAGCTATTATTTATGTGTCTACCAAAGGTGTGATAGATAATGTGCCGGAAAATAAAGTGAAAGCTTTTGAAGCAGATTTCCTGGGTGTAATGAGAAATAAGCATCAGCAGATATTGGATGAATTACGAACAGGAAAAATGGACGATCAAAGTTTAGAAACCCTGAAATCTGTAGCAACTGATGTAGCTAAGAGCTACTTATAGTATAAAATTTTCTAGTATATTATGCCTAGTCTTAAGGAAGTAAAGAACCGGATAACATCAATTTTGTCCACACAGCAGATCACCAAAGCAATGAAAATGGTGGCTGCTGCAAAATTAAGGCGTGCCCAGGACAATATCATTCAGCTTAGACCCTATGCGTCCAAAATGAATGGGTTGCTTCAAAACCTGATGATGGACAGCGATGTAGATGAAAGTAACGCCTACGGAGAAGAACGGGAAGTGAATCGTGTATTAATTATGGCGGTAACCTCAGACCGGGGCCTTTGTGGAGCATTTAATTCAAATATACATAAAGAGGTAATCCGGCATATCGATGCCAATTACAAAGAAATACACGCAAATGGCGATGTCCATATACTTCCTTTGGGTAAAAAGGGATTTGATTATTTTCGGAAACGTAATTATACGATTGTAGATGATTTCTGGGAAGTGTTTTCTGACCTCTCATTTGCCAACGCAACAAAAGGAGCTGTGTTTGCCATGGAGAAATTTTTAAATAGAGAATACGACAGGATAGATATTGTTTATAATGAATTTAAAAACGTGGCAACGCAAATTATGAGAGTCGAGCAGTTTCTGCCTGTATTGCCCGTAGAGTTAAAGGTGAAAGAGGAGGTCGAATACATATATCAGCCAAGTAAAGAAGCTATTGTGTCTGACCTTGTTCCGAAGTCGCTCAAAACGCAGGTGTATAAAGCGCTGCTTGAATCAAATGCATCTGAACAAGGCGCCAGGATGACAGCCATGGATCAGGCTACAGACAATGCTGGTGAACTCCTTAAAGATCTGCGGCTTACTTATAACCGCACAAGACAAGCAGCTATTACGAAAGAAATTAATGAAATTGTAGCAGGGGCAGACGCTTTGGGCTAATCCTTGAAAGGAAAAAATTAATAAAAAAAAGGCCACTATTCAGTGGCCTTTTTTGTATTTTGGCACCTACTGTTGTAAGGGCCAATAACTAATGTTGGCCTGTTTTGTTGTAAAGGCGGCATAGTAGTTGATATGTTCTTCAAAGGTTTAAATAAAATTATTGATTATGAGGTTCCTTTTTTTAGTGTTATCATTTTTGGTTGCGTCAATTATACAAGCCCAGGAATTTAAATTTCCAAATCCAATAAACCGCAGTACCAATAATGTTATTGCACCGTCAATTAATGCACTGGGTAATGCAATAATTTATCTTTCGGATTATTCGCCCAAAGGGGATTATACACTTTTTTATGCTGAAAGAGGTAGCACAGGTTGGTCAGAGCCTGAATTGTTGCCCAGTACCTTTAATCTGAGTACAGTGAACTACAGGTGGGGTCATTATCTGAACTTTGCCGGTGATAAAATTTATGTTTCCTCCAGACGTTCTGGAGTGGGTGGATATGATATTTTTTATGTCGATAAAAAGGAAAATGGCTGGGGAAGCCTGACCAATATGCAAAATGTGATCAATACGACCTCACATGAGGGGTGCCCATCCTTTACACCTGATGAAAATGAAATTTATTTTATCAGATGTGATCAAATGTCGGAATCCAGTGCGACAGGGTGTAAAATGTTTTACAGTAAGAAAAGTGCTGGACAGTGGTCGGTACCAGAAGAGTTGCCGGATTATATTAATGAAGGGAATGTGCTCGCACCACGTATATTAGCAGATGGTAAAACGTTGATTTTTGCCTCCAACAAACCGGGAGGTAAAGGAAAATACGACCTTTATATGTCTAGAAAGGAAAAAAATGTATGGTCACAGCCTGTGCCGATGGATTTTGCCAATACACCTGATGATGATGTCGTGGCGAGTATGAATGTTTTTGGCCGGTTACTTATTATGGGTAAGATGAATGGGAGTACTTTTCAGATTATGAATGTGTCGGTTCCAAATGAGTTTCAACCAGGAA
>JAOUKJ010000251.1 GCA_029882675.1 Cyclobacteriaceae bacterium | reverse complement strand
TCGCCGACCCCTTTGGCCAGCAGGTGCTGGCCTGCAATATGCCCTGTAATGCCCAGGTGGTCGAGCAGCAGGTTATCGATGGTGAAGACGGGGCTGTTGCCGGCCTGGTCAATAAAGGGTGGGGGCAGGGTAATGCTGATATCGCTGAGGTAAAACCCCCGCCACAGGCCTTCGAGGTTGGCCGGGAAATGCGCTGTAATGTATTGTTCGGGAAAGGTAATGCCCGGTGCATTGCGCAGGTCGCTGCCATCGAAGATGGCCTTTGATGCATGGAAGGTGAAGTTGTCGAGCCCGGTGACGTGGAAAGGGGGTATCTCCAGGCTAACGACCAGGTCATTCCAATCGTACACCTCGGTGTGGAAAGCGGCTGTTACCAGGCCGGTAGGAACATGGCCGGAGATCGAGGCCGGCTGGATGAGCTCGGGGCTGAACAGCACTTCGCCATTAATGACGAGCGACTGGAATCCTTCGCAGTTGAATGTGACGTAGCTACCACTCCGGCCACCGTTTAGTTTTACCTGTACCTTATTGCCCGGCAGGTTAAAGGCAAAGTCGCTCACGAGTTCGAGGCGGGCACCGGGCAGGATCCCGCTTTTATGGGAGAACCGGATGCCGCGGCCGGCGAAAGTCATCACCTGCCCGTTTTGTGGCAGGGTAAGCTGCATATATACGTCCAATTCGGCCCATTGGGGTTTCAGTACCATGCTCGCTATGCCCAGGGTGTATTCTACCCCGCCTATATTTCGCGACAGGCCAAGCGGAAGCACAAAGGCCGCGTTGCTTTCAAGGTAGCTGATGTAGTTGTTTGCTTTCCTGATTTGTTCTATGACCGACTGTGCCTTTTGGATATAGTAGTCTACGCTGTCTGCTGCTTTTATATTGATAAAGCCCTCAGTAAACGTCATGGGAGCCGGGCCTTCCCCTGTGGTTGTGGCGAGGCCGGGAAAGTGGCGGGAATGGCCAGGTGGTCTGGATATGGGTTTATCGTTTTCAAAATAGGATTCCCCGGAGATGGGGCCGGGAAATCCATTATGAAAAAGGAAGAAAATTAACGATATGTAGATTATGTGTTTAATTGTATTTTATTTTTTAATATTTCATTAGCGAAGTAAAGAATTAATTTTATAAATAAAAATAAAAACGTAAAATATATAGATAAAAAATTTATAAAAATAAAAAACAGGGAATATATGCATATAGATTAGCTTAAGTATATTAAACAAGATATATATAGTATTAAAAAAACAATTAATCAGATTTATAATTTGTGCGTGATATCGTTGATCCACAGTTTTAGAATCTCATTTCCTGACTGAAAAACGCGGATTGATTAGCCAGACCTTTGGTTCTCCGCGTATTTTTGTCGTAAATTTGCACATTAACGGATAATGAAGTACATGGAAGTTGAGAAGAAGGACACAAGCGGGATGGAAGTTTTAAAGAAGGCCAGGAAGAAATGGCTGGTGTTTTATACCAAATCAAGGGCCGAGAAAAAGACCCAGGAAATGCTTGTTAAATTTGGTTTTGAGGCCTATCTCCCCTTGCAAACAGTGGTCAGGCAATGGAGCGACCGGAAGAAAAAAATAGTGGTGCCCCTCTTTAATTCATATATTTTTGTCAATGAGCTGGAATCCAGGATCATGGAAGTGCTCAAAGTGCCGGGAGTGGTATGGAGCGTAAAATACAATGGACGACCGGCTGTATTAAGGCAAAAAGACCTGGATACCATCAAGCGGTTTGTCGAAACCGGCCTGTTTATAGAAACCCATACCATCGAGGATATGGACTTTGGGGATACTGTCGAGGTGGTTGACGGACCCCTGCGCGGTACCCGGGGGGTACTGACCGGTGAATATAACCATGAAAAATTCACCCTGGTCATGGAGACCATTGGCCAGACACTGACTGTAAATATTGATAAGATGCTTTTGCGAAAAATCGAGTCTTCTGAAGGGGACAATGAAAAAGTGGGCAAGGGCTATTGGAATTAGAAGCGAACCCTTCACCCGTTTTGTTCAGAAGTATTTGTAATTGTAATATAGGGTGAATTATTGAGCCCGGGTAATAAGAAATTGCCCGGATACTTTCTCAGGAAGGTTTTTATTTTGCCGATTTTGTATATATTGGTCGTATGATGAAAGCTTTAAAACACATTTATACCTGTCTGTTTATTTTCACCTTGTTGTCATATGCTGCTGCCCAGCACCCGGAGCAGTCCCTTCAGGGGGCCAAAAGTGTACTGGATAAGGTATTTGAAGAAAAAGCGGCCTATGATAAAGCGCGTAGCAACAGGGTTTTTCCTGATGTTTTGGCCGATGCACAAAATGAACATGCTGCCTTTTTGAAATCATTACTGGGAAGGTTAGCAATAATAGATTTGAGCGTATTGTCTGTGACTGACCGGATCAACTATGAGGTGTTTACTTATGTGCTTAAAGATGAGGTAGATCGTGTTGCGCTGGAGGAGTACCTCATCCCTTTTAATGCCGAAGGGGGCTTTTATAACAGCCTGACCTTCCGCGTAAACCGGCAGTTCCAGTCGGGGAAATCCTATCGGGATTATAATAAGATGTTGGCCGCTTACCCACAGTATTTGCGTGACAATATGCAATTGATGTCCACGGGCATGGAAAAGGGCAAAGTGTCGCCACGCCTCATTGCTGCCAATTATCAGGTGCTTATTGCCCCGTTTCTCGAAAAGGCCGGCGAGGGTCACCTGCTCCTGTCGCCCTATCAGCAGCCCCCGGTGGGTGTTTCCCCCGATTCATTAGATTATTTTAAATCAGAAACATTTAAGCTTATTCAGGAAGCAATAATACCGGCCTATCAGGCCTTTGATCGATTTATGAAAGAGGAATACCTGCCAGCCACACGGGATGGCATTGGGATTGCTGAAATTCCGGATGGCAGGAACCTTTATGAACAGCGCATTGCTTTTTATACCAGCCTGCCTTTAAAACCTGTCGATGTGTTTGAAAAGGGTCAGGCCGAGGTGGTGCGCATCCGAAAGGAGATGGAAGGCATCATTGCAGAGACGGGTTTTGAAGGTGATTTTACTGCGTTTTTAGAATTTCTGCGTACCGACCCGCAGTTTTACCATACCGAACCCCGGGCCTTGTTGATGGAAGCCGCTTACCTGGCTAAAAGAATAGACGGGCTTTTACCCCGCTATTTCAAGACCTTGCCACGTTTGCCTTATGGGATTACGCCCGTGCCTGCCTCCATTGCGCCCAATTATACGGCCGGGCGATATTCATCGGGATCATATGAAAATCACCGCGCGGGTCAGTACTGGGTAAATACCTATAAATTGGAGAGCAGGCCTTTATATGCGCTTCCTGCCCTTACCTTGCACGAGGCTGTACCGGGCCACCATTTACAGATGGCGTTGGCGCAGGAGCAGGAGGGACTGCCCGAATTTCGTAATAGCGTTTATCTGAGTGCCTTTGGTGAAGGCTGGGCATTGTATACCGAATTTCTGGGTAAAGAGATGGGAATTTACACTACACCCTATGAGCATTTTGGACGGATGACCTATGAGATGTGGCGGGCCTGTCGCCTGGTGGTTGATGTGGGGATGCACTACTATGGCTGGAGCCGGGAAAAAGCCCTGGACTTTCTTTCTTCCAACACAGCGCTGTCATTGCATGAGTGCGAGACCGAGATCAACAGGTACATCGGCTGGCCCGGGCAGGCAGTGTCTTATAAGATAGGTGAACTGACCATCCGTGAACTGCGCCATCAGGCTGAACAGGCGCTGGGTGCCGCATTCGATCTGCGGGAGTTCCATGATGTGGTGCTCAGGAACGGATCTATACCGCTTTACGTGCTGAAGGAGGTCGTACAGGATTATATCGACGGGAAGCAGGGGGGGTAGTGGGCACGGTTTCCCTTATTTTTCGTGAAAAAGACTGAATATTACACCCCTTTTACACCCTGATTTTGATTGTGGTACCCTTTTTTACACCCCGGTTTGTTTTTAGGATTCATGGATAAAAATTATTTTTGCACTTTATTTTATTTTAAAATTATAATATGTCATGAAAAAATTAACCGTAATTGTATTTGTATTCACAATCATTTCAAATTTAAGTGCGCAGCAACTATTGTCTCCGTCATTCAGGTTTTCAAAAAAAGATATCTCGTATGTGACCCTTGAAAATGGAACAGAAGTTAAAGGAACATTAAATGATATTGACCGTAAAAAAGGGCTGATAAAATTGATAAAAATTGAAGATGGAACAGGCACAGTCCATAAGTTAAAGCCAGGTGCAGTTAAGTATATGTATGCCATGCCATCAGGCTTTGACAAGGCCATGAAAGCAGTGAATTTTTTGACAGACGCGCAAAAATGGAACAATGAAAAATTAAGCCAGGACTTACTGGACCAGGGGTATGTTTACTTTGAAACGGTAAATGTGAAGATCAAAAAGAAAACGATGCCGATGATGATGCAGTTGTTAAACCCGACCTTTAGTAAAAGTGTAAAAGTCTATCACGACCCCTTTGCAAAGGAAACTGTTGGGGTTGGAGTTGGCGGTGTCACTGTTGCCGGCGGTCTGGCCAAATCCTACTATATGATGCTGGACAGCGACAATGCAGCCTATAAAATTGAGAAAAAGCAATATAAGAAATCATTTCCGGCTTTATGGGACAAATGCAGTAGCTTATCACAGCAATCCGATATCAATTGGAACGAATTCACCGACCATGTGATTGGATATACGGAGTGTGATAAATAAAAATTTCAGAATTTACCGATTATCCGCAAGCAGTATTCAGGTTAAAGGTTACTCACTTTTTCAAGTGTACCAATAAAAATGTATTTTAAAAGATGTTTTCCTGCCTCCGGGGGCGGGAAAACATCTTTATCATTAATTGTTAATACCTGAAATACGCTTGCGGATTTTGGAAATATATAAATGCTGGCCTTTCCTGTGAATCTGTTCTCGTTAATACTCCCGCCTGTGTGTGGCAAAAGCCAGTCCCGCAACGTTGAAAAAGGGTTAATCCGACTTCTTTCACTTTCTTTCTAAACGGCTGATCAAAGCTGTTTTACAAAAATTTCTATCCAAAATAAATTGTGTTTAAACATGAATTATTTTCTGATCGCTAAAACAGGTGAATACAGCCGATAAGGCGTGTTTTCATTCACCACAAACCTGAATCAGGGATAATACATGTGCTGAAAGGAGTGGGATTGTTCCGGTTTAAGAAATCAATTTTCACTATTTTCCGTGTTTTTTTTCACTATTTTCCGTGTTGCGCTGTATGCTCTGGCGCCTTACATTTGTAACAATATAAATGTCTATTAGTTTGTCTTTTCTTATTTCTGTCTGTCCATAATGTGCGTTGGCACCGGTGAATTCCAGAAGCCTTGGTAATAACAAACATGCTGAACCAGGCATATTACCCTGTACAACGGGTAATGCCATTGCTATGACCGCCTGACAGGCGACGCTATGTATTGTGTTTTATGACCGGTTTGTTGGTCGGAACGGGAAGTGTATATGCTGTCCGCGATTTTGCTGTTCCTGTGGATGGCTAATACATCAGGATGTGTATATTGAAGTAGTACATAATATATGTAGCTATGTTTAGTTGGTGAAAAAAACCAACAAAACGAAGGTAATGATGGTTGAGTTAGTTTTATAAGGGGGGAAATGAGCAGTTTATATCATATTATCAAGTTTTTATGATTATGGGAAATGTCAAGCTTTTTATCGTACCACTGTTATTCGTATTTGGTTTATTTTCTTGTAATAAATTCCAGGGTGAAAGTGAGCAAATGACCCTGATAAATGAGGCCAAAGCATTATTATTTCTCAATAAGGCTGATGAAGCAGAACATTTATTGAATAAAATGGATACTACTCAATTCAATAAAAAAGAGATGGCATCCTTTCTTTTAAGCAAAGGATTTTGGCTTCATTTAACTGGAAACAATGAATTTGCCTCAGATTGTATACATGAGGCCTCACTGTTTTTTTTAAAATATGGCGATGATGACGAAAAAGCTGAATTGTTCCTGATCAACGGATTGTTACTGGAAGCGGCTTTATTAAATGAGGAAGCATCGGATAATTATCTCAAGGCCATGGACTTATTCATTGATGAAGGGGCCAACGATCTGTATTATTACGCCTTGCTCGGGGTGTTGCGAACCGATTATGATGGCGACAAATTTCTTCAGGAGTCGAAAGCCTATCTTGACAGGAATTGGGAAAGCAGAAAACAGGTCGGTTTATTGACCGCCCGGGCAAAAACAGCCAAG
>JAOUKJ010000250.1 GCA_029882675.1 Cyclobacteriaceae bacterium | reverse complement strand
ATACCAGTCTTTGAAGGTCATGTTGCTCATTTTTTCACCTCCTACTACGTTTCTTCCTCTTTTTTTTTCTTTTCAACAGATCTCTTGCCAAATCAATGGCCAGGCAACAAATGTTGCCCATAGAGTCATCACCCTTTTCATACAGCTGATAAGCATTTACAAAATTGTAGTAAGCCTTTATGGTCCTGGGTTTGCTCTTTGCTTCGATCAGAGTATGATAGGATGCATACCTCAGGTCTTCTACGATGAGATCATCAACATATTTTTTTAAATCATCATCAGGAACAAAGACTTCCTGGTCGAGTTTTTTTCTTTCCAGTTTTCGTTCTGCCTTATCTCCCCGGATCATGATGTCACATACGATGCCTTTCTTAAGGGCCGTGTAATCTTTCTGTGAAGTGGCGGGGTGAGCCATCAGGGAACTGCCGTTTTCATCCGGTGGGTATAGCCATATCGTCCTTTTTAAGGACTTCTTTGCTTTTCGTGGGAGTCTGAAGAGTTTCATGTGATATAGCTTGTTCACCTATTTCAATATTCAAAAGTCCAGCGATATCCCGGACTATTGCCAAATAAAACCCACTCAAGGCCAAAAGGGGCTCCATTGACCACTGTAGCCCCGGGTGGAATATGGTAATTTGATTTTTCCACAAAGATTACCGATCTGCTCCAAACGCCGCCATCATCAATATGGCCCCTGCCGTACCGTCCATTGTAGGCTCATTGGTAGAGAAGTCACCTATATCATCGTGATAGGTCACATATTGGTTTTGCAGATGTGCAAACTCATCGGGATTAAGGAGTTCGAGGCCAATCAATTTCTTATATATCTCGAAATAGATGGGACCATCAATCAGTCCGCCGGGAACTTCTTTTTTGGTCTTCACATAGACGCTGGTATGGACATCCACCGGATATTCCCGGTCATCGGGGAGGGTAGTAAACATGCTGGTACCCCAGGGATTGCGGCCCAACAACCAGTCGCGCATTTTGAGCATATACGCATGATACTGCATATCACCTGTCATTTTCTCATAAAAGAGGATTTGCGTAATAAGGGCCGTCGTGAGGTTGTTGGAACACCAGATAAATGGAGCACCATGACTATAGGCTGTTTTACCTGCCCGCTGGCGAATGGTCTGTTCAATACCATCGCGGTAGTATCCAGCTAGTTTTTTCTTAAAATCATCATCCACCTGATCATAGAGGGCATAGTGACCTGCATTGACAAAGGGGTAGTACTGGTAATGTGCCGAGGTGTCGTTTTCTATCCAGGAGAGAGTAGCTGTTTTCTCTGCATATTTTTTTGCATCGGTCAGGTATTCTTCCTTTCCGGTGGAGCGGTAAAGTTCTGCTGCGGCCCATTCCATATCGTCCGTCCAGGTGTCTTCGTTGTAGCGGTAGGGTGCGCTGAAGGAGTTGCCCTGCTGATAGCCCTCATTCTCTTTGGCCATGCGGTATAGGTCTTCGGCAGCTTCCAGGCACTGCAAAGCATAGCCTTCATCGTGAAGTTGATCTTTCCAAACCTGGTATCCCAGCGCCAGCGCTGCCGCCGAGCGCCCTGCAAGATTGCTAATGCCTGTGGCCTTGCTCATGTATTTTCCCAGGCCCTGCGGTTTACCTGTGGCAAAATAAGCCGCCCGGTAGGAGTTAGGCCCCCACCCAAAATCACTGGGATCATCTTGTGGCCACTTAAAACCAACATGATCCCGGTCATCAGCGACCTGATGGAAGAGCAGGCCTTTTCCGGGATGGAGTTTGTGTATCCAGTCCAGGCCCCAGCGGGCCTCGTCGAGCACATCGGGAACACCGTTGCCTCCGGGCTGACCAAGTGCATTGTGGTTGTCTGCAAATTTCTCCGGATAAAACTGGTAAGCCATGATCATTCGTGCCGTGGCATTGCTTCCGGTGATGAGGTATTTCAGCTGGTCACCGGCATCGTGCCAGCCACCGCTTACATCCACGTAGGTGGAGTCGGGCATGGGGCCGTCCATGGCCCGGCCATCCTGGCGATGACAGGCCACATCGAGAAATGGGTTGTATCCGCAGCGCTGCTGTCGCATAAAACCCAGGAGGTCTTCGTGGTAATCACCAAAAGCACCTGTTTTTATTTTGAAAGAGGGGCTGGATACCTCATGAGTGGGCAGGTTTAACTGGTATTCCCCTTCGGCCTTCAGCGCTGTAAAGTCCAGGTAATAATAATATTTAAAGGCGCCATACCCCGGTAATTCAGATAAGACGGGTTTAGCTTTAAAGACCTCCCTACCCGTCATGACATCGGTGAGTGTGAAGTTTCCTTTTATCTTTTTATTGGAGAAAGCCAGGGCCTCCTTGTTGTCTTCAGGCAGATACCCGGCCAGGTTATGGCGAATATGTACGTCCTGAGCAGACAGCATACTGAAGGCCAGGAGCATAAATGTTAATAAAGCGAAATTTAGTTTCATCAGTATAAATTATTTTTAGTGTCTGTCCATAATGTCATAATTTGGTATTTTTCTGCCGCCAGAGACGGTAGAAATTACTCTAAAATACTTTTATTGAGGATTACCGCCTCAATAAAAAACACAAAAAACGTGTGTCAGGATTTTGTCAACGGACACTAATTAGCGTCTTTTCCTGCTAACACATAGTTATTCAGCCGATCATAAAAATCGGTCATAATTTCGTCACGCGCAAAATTTTCCCAGACAGTTATTGTCCGGGTATTATCCGGCTTTTCTACCCAGGTGCCATCGGATAGTAAGGTAGGACATGGTATTTTTCTTTTTTCAGCCCAGGCCTGGTTTTTCACAATGGCCACTGCGGCCATGTCAAACAAAGCACGTGATGGCGGATCGCCGTGGTAGTCGATGTGCTCAAAGAGGTTGATGGAATAATCGCCAAAGGTGCTGAAGCTTTCCCCGTGCCTTCCTTCTACAGGTGATAAGGCCTGAGGTCCTTTGCCGGGCATGGTTTCATTGATCTCTGACTGGGTGACACTCACAGCGGCTGTTCCTGAAGGTGTGCCGTATCGCACTGTCACCATTTCAAATTCCACGTCGGTTTTCAACAGATAATTCAGGGCCGTGGTATCATTCTCCTGATTATATTCTCCAGGCTCAGGATAGTTACTTCCCAACCAGACCACCTTTACATTGGGGATCATCTCCGGGGCTTTTTTTAGTGCCAGCGCCACATTGGTCAATTTGCCTACTGCAAGGAGTATGGTTTTTTCGTCCTGATTTTTGGTGCTATTTTCTATCATAAAATTTACGGCATCGGCCCCGTCAAAGGAATCATTACCCGGATCGATATCTGAGAATATACCATTTGCCCCTTTTAGTAAGGGTATTTTTCCATCCAGGGTACACAATTGCATCACCCGAAAGGCTTCGGCATACTGGCTATCTACATCACCTCCCCCCCGGGTGGCATTTACAGTGACGCCCACTACTTCAAAAACATCGCCGTTAAAAAGCAGGTACGCCAGGGCGTGCTGGTCATCGAGCTCATTATTGGCATCGGTATCGAAGATGACGCGTATTTTTTTTGTATCCGCAGCGGTCTTTACTGAGGCGGCCTCATTAGGCGTGATTTGTGTTTTTTCTTTTGTCTTTTCTTTGCAACCTACTGCCAGAAATACTGTCAGGGCTAAAGTCAATGAGATGAAAAGTATGTGTTTCATGTTTGTGAGTTTGGATAACTATTCTTTTTCTGAGAAGTGGCTAAAGATAAGGCCGGTTGGTGAAAACAACAATTTTATCGAACCACAAAGCACAAAGAGAATTAAAAAACTGTGAGTGATTCATGCCAATTGTACTTTTTATTTTCATGTTTTCCCGGTGGTAGTTTTCAGGTAAGCCATAGTGAAATACCGTTAATCATCCATAAAATTATGAGAAGTGTCTGATAGGTATCGTAGCTTTAATAACGGGCACTTTCCTTTAATCAATTCTAATATAAAGTAGATATTTTCATCGAATAAATAATTGACAATCATTAATTATAGTTTAAACATCTAATTGACTTTTTAAATTACATTAATATTTTATTTGCATTTATAAAATATACTACTATCTTTATCTTATATTTTAAACGATATAATTATGAAAAAAACTTTAATAGTAAGTTGTATGCTTCTGTTTTCATGGGGTTATATATCACTGGCGCAGGATCGTACCGTATCCGGAATAGTGTCAGATGAAAACGGAGAGCCTTTGATTGGTGCAACAGTGGCTATAGAAGGAACGTCAGCAGGCACCATCACAGATGTTAATGGTGCCTATACCCTTTCTGTTGAAGCAGGTACCCGCCTGAAGTTTAGCTTTGTGGGCTACATCGACCGGATAGTCCCTGTAGGCAACCAAACAACCATCAATGTACAGATGGAGGTAAATATAACCCAACTGTCTGAGATTGTTGTCACGGCGCTTGGTATCAGCCAGGAAAAACGATCATTGGGATATTCTATCCAGGAGGTCAAGGGCAATGATATTGCACAGACCCAGCGGCCTAATTTTTTCACCTCCCTTCAAGGTCGGGTAGCGGGGCTTAGTATGAACAATACAAGTGGAGTGGCCGGATCATCAGTATCAATTACACTGCGGGGCGTAAGTTCTATTTCGGGGAACAACCAACCATTGATTGTGGTTGATGGATTGCCCATTGACAATTCAACGCTCGATATGCATAACCTCGTAACGGACGGTAACAACCGAAACAACGATTACACCAACCGCGCTGCAGACATCAACCCAAACGACATTGAGTCGATTACGGTATTAAAAGGGCCTGAAGCGGCCGGTTTGTATGGACAGGACGGAGCCAGCGGAGCCATTATTATCACCACGAAAAAGGGCACAAAGGGTGCAGGAAAAATTACTTATGACAATAGCTTTGGCTTTCAGAATGTCTATCGCTTTCCTGAGGTACAAACAAAGTATGGTCTGGGGAATTACGGAACACTTGATAACAACAATGACGAAATCCGTTATTTCGGTCCTGAATTGCCCACAGATGCCACCATTTATAATATTACCGATGCTTTCTTCAAGACTGGAGTAAGCCAGACGCACAACCTGGGTATTGAAGGGGGCTCAGATGCCGCCACTTACCGTTTTTCGCTAAATTATGCAGATAATCAGGGTATAGTCCCTACCAACCACTATCAAAAACTTTCGGCCAGGCTTACTTCATCAACAAAGGTGGCCGAAAAGTTGGAAGCCATTTCAACGCTGAGTTATACTTTATCAAATAACATAAAGCCCGTCAGAGGGGCATATGGATATCTTCTTGGTGTACTCACCTGGCCTTCATACGAAGACATGACCGATTACCTTAATCCGGATAAAACTCGCAAAAAGATAACTGAATCGAACTATGAATTGGATAATCCATTGTTTTCTGTTTACAAAAATCACAGTGCCGACCATACAAACAGAGTGATGGGTAATATGACATTAAAATATGACCCCATTGCGTGGCTTAATGTGACGGGCCGTTTTGGCGCTGATATATATTCCACTCAGGGCGACTACTTTTTACACCCGGAGTCTTATCAGGGGGGTGGGGCCGGTGCCTTCCGGGGCGGATCACTCGATATTTATCAGGAAAACAGCCGGCTTTTAAATGGCCAATTACTTGCAACCGGAAAGAAGGAATTTGAAAACTTCAGAACATCCTTAATGTTTGGTACTTCATTTGATGACAAAAACTATGAGATCAGCTCTGACCGTGGTGAAAGTTTTTTACTCAAAGACTTTAACAGTATAAACAATACGGATGTTACTACACAACGGTCAAAAAACACACTTACACGAAGAAGGATGCTTAGTGTTTTTTCACAGTTTAACGCCAGCTATTCTGATTTAGTTTATCTGAATGTTACAGCAAGGAATGACTGGTCTTCAACACTTGCTCCTGAAAACCGGTCATTCTTCTATCCTTCAGCCTCCCTGAGCTTTGTATTTACTGAGTTGTCGGCCTTAAAGAATCAGGATTTTATTTCCATGGGTAAGGTCAGGGCCTCATTTGCCGAAGTTGGAAAGGACGTTGCCCCATACAGAATATATCCTGCTTTGGCTTCGCGGACAACCACAGGTGGTGGATTTGCCTATAATTATTGGGGAGGAAACACCTCTCTCAGGCCTGAGCGGTCTCGGGCATTGGAGTTTGGTACAGAACTGAAGTTTATTAATGGAAGAGCCGGATTGGATGTAGCCGTGTATAAATATGATCGCATTGATCAGGTTTCAACCCAACGCCTGAGCTATGGCACAGGTTTTATTTTCGGGCTTTTGAACGGAGGCCACATAT
>JAOUKJ010000249.1 GCA_029882675.1 Cyclobacteriaceae bacterium | reverse complement strand
TATCTAATATCTAATGTCTAATATCTAATATCTAATATTAATCCAGCTTCACCCACGCAGCGTTCTTTTCGCCCGATTCAATCACGGCATCGATAAATTTCATGCCGCGCACACCTTCGTGCGTAGAGGGGAAATCGCTGTAGACGGGATCGACTTTACTGCCGCTTATCTTTGCCTGTACGGTTTTGGTAAAGCCCCTGTAGATATTGGCAAAAGCTTCGAGATAACCTTCCGGATGTCCTGCGGGCGTACGCGTATGTGCTGCTGCAGCCTCACCCATATATCCATTGCCCGTGCGGTAAACTTCCATGGGTTTGTCGAGCCATTTCACATACATGGTATTGGGGTCGTGCTGGTGCCACTGGATACCGCCTTTTTCTCCGTATACCCTGATGTTAAGGGCATTTTCTTCCCCGGCAGCGATCTGACTACAGTGAAGCACACCTTTTGCACCATTTTCAAAACGGAGGAGTACGTTGGCGTCATCGTCGAGCATCCGGCCTTCAACAAATTTTGTAACATCTGCACTTAACTCAGTGACATGCAAACCGGTAATGGTTTCAGCCAGGTTTTCAGCATGGGTTCCAATATCACCTACAGAGCCCGCCTTGCCTGATTTTTTGGGATCTGTACGCCAGGCGGCCTGCTGCTGGCCGGTTTGTTCCAACGGCGTGGACAACCAACCCTGGGGATATTCAACCACTACTTTTCTAATTTTACCCAGCTCACCGGCCTTGATCATATCACGGGCCTGCTTCACCATGGGGTAGCCGGTGTATGTATGTGCCAGGGCAAAGGTAAGTCCGGTTTCTTTTACCAGGCGATCCAGTTCCAGTGCTTCATCCGTGGAAAAAGTCATGGGCTTTTCACAAACCACGTGAAAGCCATGTTCCAGGGCCTTTTTTGCCGGATCAAAGTGAACAAAATTAGGTGTGACGATGGTTACAAAATCCATGCGTTGGTCTGCGGGGAGCTGACTTTCCTTCTCAAACATTTCATCGTAAGTCCTGTATGAACGCGCAGGATCCAGGTACAATTCTTTACCGGCCTGAACGGCCCTTTCGGGATCGATGTCTAGGGCGCCACAAACCAGTTCTATTTGTCCGTCTATACCAGCGGCGATTCTGTGTACAGCGCCTATAAATGCGCCTATTCCGCCCCCGATCATACCCATTCTAAGTTTTCTGCTCATTTGTCTGTTTTTTAATTTGATAGTTTAGAACCTTAATATTAACAGGTTATTAAATATTAGGCAAGTATGTTTGAAAAAGTTATCGGGAAATCTTTTGGAATGGACTTTTTTATATCCCAGAAACTGTTTGGTGGTGATCTTTTTGGTCTTAAACCCGGTTTATGCAATAGGATTTGTCATGAGGGTTAAAAGCAATTAACAATTGTTCCCCACAGGTGCGGGTCGATGTCTGACATTCATCATTCTTGCTTCTTGTCTCTACAAAAAAAAACGAGTACATGCCAGATCTCTCTGGCAATGTACTCGTTCTTGAAAAGAAATTTTTTTCCGACCTAAGCCGTTTGTACTGCAGGCGTTTGTCTTTTCTTCATCCAGAATAAGAGAAAGGTGAAGAGCACGATCAAAATCACGGGAAAAGTAATCATTGACTGCAGTGTCTCCTGGCCGGCGATGAGCTCAAGCGCATCACCTTCCATACCTGTAGCCGCTGCCCTTTCCCGGGCGCTATCGATCCATCCGCCAATGATGGGCTGCCAGATGGAAACTGAAAACATCCCGAAAGCACCTACAATAGACATCCCTATAGCACCACTCGCTGGTATTTTTTCGGCTGTGAATCCGATCATATTGGGCCAGAAAAAACAGATGCCGACGGCAAAGAGTACAGCGGCAACATATACCATTCCTCCGGTGAAAGTGCTGAGTAAAAAGATGCCCAGGGAAGCCACTACAGCTGATCCCAGCAATACGCCGGTTTGGTCAAACTTATGTACAAACTCCCCGCCGAAATATCTTCCAAAAGCCATAATACCTGTGATCAAAGCAAGGACAAGCATGGGCTGAGCACCACTTTTTGACAGAATTAATTCCACCCACTGTGTAGGGCCAAATTCAGAAATGGCCGTCATGGTCATACAAATACTGATGAAAATAAAAAGAGGAGTAGCCATGGCCTTGAGGTTTCCTTTCAGAGAGGCACTTTCTGCACTCCGTGGTTTAGGAAATATTTGTCCGTAAAACAGGTAGGCGTATATCACGGTGGGCACCAAAATAATCCATATTTGCGCCTGCCAGCTCATTCCCCAGTTGGTCATAAACAAGGAAACCACACTTCCCAGTACAATACCTCCGGGAAACCACATGTGGAAACGGTTAAGCAGTGTGTTCATCATTTTACCTTCATAGCTATCTGCAATCATCGGGTTACAGGCTGCTTCTGTACACCCGTTGCCCAATCCGATCAGCAGGGTGGATATCAACAGACCGCCGTACCCGCCAGCATAAATAGTAAGAAGTATACCAGCAGTGTGTGCTACAAAAGCGAATCTCATGATATTTTTCGGGCCTATTGTATTATAAAATATACCCCCTAAGACCATTGAAATCGGAAATCCCAAAAACCACATCCGGTTTATGTATCCCAACTGCTGTGCAGTCAGGTTAAATGATTCCCCCAACTGCGGCAGTATCCCTGCCCGGATGCTGAAGGAAAGGGCTGTTGTTATCAAGGCAAAACAACTGCCGTAAAATAGTCTTTTGTTATTATCACTCATAGTATTTAGGTTTTGGTATATTATATAAAGTTCCCGTGTCCGATTGAGTAAGGCTATTCAACCAAAAGAAGCCTTTACGTAATATACAGGTTTAAGTTAGATTTATTTCAGCGACCAAAGTAAACATTTTTAAATTACTGTGCAATAAGGAAATTCAACGATAGTGCAGACACTTTAAAAAAAATAGCGTTGCCTTTCTTCTTTTCACTTTTCCCGGATTGTATTACCCACATTTCATCCTCTAGCAGACCGTTAACGACTATTCGTGAAGGGGGATTAAGTGCTTAATTTCAATCGACAGATCGTTTTATTCCCCAATTGCCCGATCGTCCATAAAAATATTGGGGTAGTAAATTACAATAGAACCTTCGGGACACTGCGTGAAGTGGATCAAGCTTTTGTACTCATATATACGTATAAAAATACTTAATTCTAGGTATTTACACGCATGACCGGAAACAATACCTTTGAGGTGTTGTTATACATCAAAGTATTGAAGTCGTTTATAGTCCTTAAATAAAAAGATATGTTATTATTAAATCTCGCTGAAGAATTCCTCAAAAAAATTGATGAAAAGTACCCTGTTGCCATTCGTACGGTGGATACGAAGGTGAAAAAGGCGCCGGAGGTGGATATAAAAGACATTGAAGCAGAAATCAACGGGCCTGCTACTTTTGTTTTCTGTGATAATTAAAATTATTCCCTAAAATCCGCAAGCGTATTTTGGTATTAAAGAAAAAGATGCTTTCCCGCCCCAGGGGGCTGGAAAGTATTTAACACGCCTTATTCATCAGAAAGAAATTGAATAACCTTAATTTGAAGCTGTTTTCAAAAATTTTGTTGATAGGCGTACAATGAGTCAATAGCTCAAATTTGGGCATCAAAGCTGGTTCCTGTTCTCATAAATTTTACTGATCGCATTCACGATATCATCCATATCCTTTCGCGTGCCCAGCAGCATGTTCTGAAAGAAACAAACGGCTTCTTCACATAACTGGTCATTGCCGGGCAATACATTTTCTTCCCGCCAGCGGTCAAGCCGTTCTTTAGAATACAATCGCTGATATCCCCTGGAATTCAATGCTTCATCGATAATCTCATATTTGTTCTGCTTACCATAACCGGAATAACAGGGTATGCCCTCGGCTTGTAATGCCCTGATAAACTTACTTCTGTCTGCCCCATGAAAGGCCTCCTTTTTATAACGGAAAGGGTAGAGGTGGTAGGCCGACCTTGTGGCACCTTTGGCCAGCTTATAGGGGATGATGCCCGGTATTTCAGCCAGTTTGGCGTCCAGGTACTGCGCATTTTCAAGTCGTACATCGGCATCGGTTTTGATCCGTTTCATCTGCGACATGAGGGTGATGGCCTGTATCTGCTGCATGCGCCGGTTGGTGCCCCGGGTAGGGATGGGCGTTTTTCCCTGTACCACCCCGTACGGACGGCCACAGTTATGCAGGGACCAGCACTTGTCGAGCAGGGCCTCATCATTACTTACAATGGCCCCGCCTTCACCTGCCGGCAGGTTTTTGGAGTTCTGGAAGCTGAAACACCCCATATTCCCCAGGGTGCCCGCCTTCTTCCCGTCATATTCAGCCAGCCAGGCCTGACAGGCATCTTCAACTACGGGCAGCTGATGCTTTTCAGCTACTTTGTTCACGCCATTCATATCAACAGGCAGCCCAAAGATATGGACAGGGAGTATAGCTGTGGTGCGATCTGTGATACGTTCCTCAATTTTATCCGTATTCATAAGGAAAGTTTCCGGGTCGGTATCCACAAATACGGGCAGGGCTTTGTTGAGGAAGATGACGTTGTAGGTGGCAATAAAAGTATAGGGTGACACCAACACCTCATCGCCGGCATCCACGCCTGCTACCTGCAGGGCCGTTGCCAGGGCGGTGGTGCCGCTGGCCGTGGCCACACAGCCCTTTGCGCCGAGCAATTCGGCATACATCTTTTCAAATTCTTCCACACTTTCTCCCTTGCCGCGCCACCATTTTCCTGAGCGCAGCATGGTGAGGACGTCTTCTTCTGCCGAAGGATCCCAGATGGGCCATTCGGGCCATGCGGCCATGCGCACGGGCTGACCACCTGTGGCGGCGAGCTGTCCGTGATTGCCGGAAGCGATATCAAAGGCCTGAAGCGGTGACCAGGTGGCCATAGCGCCCAATGCCCCGGCTGAGGTTGCTGCCAGGGCCTGCCTGCGGGTAAGTTTGGGGGTTTTCATGAGCTGTGTTTTAATCGTCTATTACAGCCTAAGTTAGTATATATTATAAACAAATCCCATTGTCTTTCGCGAAATGAAAACAGGGGTTGTACTGTTCAAACCGGAAAACCGGAAAAACCTGCTTATTGTATTGAAATCTCATGCCTTTTTCAAGGGTGCCATACTACCTTTTTTCAACGTTTTACACCTCCCGCAGCGCGGCCCTTGCAGCGCTGAGACATTGTATGACATTTTCAGGCAATCTCCTGTGCCTTAGGGAGAAACAAAGACCGGGTTAAAATTTTTGTACCTTTAAAACAGCGACCTGAACAGTGGCTATGGCCGTTTATATTTGGTAGTGCCACACCTAAACGACATAGCTATGATGAAGCCTGCACTCCTTTATTTTGTATTATATCTGGCGGGTGTCACCGCACAAGCACAGACATACCTCAACCCGGATGCCGGTATTGATGAGCGGGTCAATGACCTGATCAGCCGGCTTACACTCGAGGAAAAAGCCGCCCAGATGCTAATGAATGCCCCGGCCATCCCACGGCTGAATATTCCCGCATATGATTACTGGAATGAAGCCCTGCACGGCGTAGGGCGCTCAGGCAAGGCCACGGTCTTTCCACAGGCCATTGGCATGGCTGCCACCTTCGACGAAGACCTGCTGTTGCGGGTCTCCTCAGCGATATCTGATGAGGCGCGGGCAAAATACAACGCGGCCGGCGTACTCCCCCTGGCCGATGACCTCCACCAGTATTATGTGGTAGGGCCCAATGCGGCTACGATCGATGCTATGCTGGGCAATTATTTCGGCGTAAACCCCAACATCGTTACCTTTTTGGAGGGAATCACCTGACGGGTGTCTAACGGGAGCCAGGTGGAATACAGCCCGGGTACTACGCTGGACCGCCCCAATGTAAATCCCGTGGACTGGTCTTCAGGAGGGGCAGCCGGGGCCGATGCCACCATCATTGTGATGGGGCTTACCCGGCATGTGGAAGGGGAGGAGGGTGAATCGATCTCTTCGCCCTATTTTGGAGACCGCCTGGATTACGACATCCCCAAAAACCAGATCGATTACCTGCGGAAAATCAGGGGGAACCATAAAAAGCCGGTTATTGCAGTGATCACCGGAGGATGTCCCATGAACCTGGCCGAAGTACATGAACTTGCCGATGCCGTGCTGTTTGCCTGGTATCCCGGTGAAGAAGGGGGCAATGCGGTAGCAGATATCATCTTTGGTAAAACCTCCCCCTCGGGCAGGCTGCCCATCACCTTTCCCAGGTCGCTGGATCAGCTGCCGGCTTATGAAGACTACACCATGCAGGGAAGGA
>JAOUKJ010000248.1 GCA_029882675.1 Cyclobacteriaceae bacterium | reverse complement strand
TTACTGTACGAGGTTATGTGTATATCCAAGGTCTACGAGTTGCTCATAGGCCTGCCACACGTCATCCGGAATTTCCTGATAAACCTGAAAGCCCTTTTCCGGATATAATCTTATACGCTGAAGGTCTCCAACCATGATATGAGTGACATCCGTGATGGTGATCTCGTCATTTGGATATGCTTCAAAACTATACTGGGGAGATGTGACTAAGAATTGCTTTTCAGGCCATCGTTTTTTGAAAGTGGCATAACTCCGCCTTTCCATATAAGGTTTTTGCACTACAATAAATGAACCGGGGTCAAGTCCTTTTTCTTTCAACAGTTTTTGGGTAAACAGAATATTTTCTCCCGTGTTGGTGGATTTGTTTTCAATCAGGATTTTCTCTTCGGGGACTCCCATTTTTAGCGCAATCGAAGCGAATTTATCGGCTTCCGGTTCATCCCACACTCCCAGAGTCAGGTTGCCCAGGCCTCCGGAGAAAATCAACAATGGCGACCATCCCTGCAAATAGAGCTCCGCCCCTCTTTCAGCCACACGAATATCGTGGCTACCAAGTACAAGGATACAATCTGCTTTTTGCAAAGGGTGATTTACATGATGATAGTCCCACAGTTTGCGTGCAAGGGAAAGGCTTTCGTTATTGATCATTGAAAGTGAAGTTAAAAATACGTTGATTCCTCCGAAGACAGAAAATCATATACTAGGCCACATTACTTACTATCCCTTTATACTTATAAAATTTCAGGTCGAAGTGGTGACTGAGGAAAGTTTTAAGCCTGTTTTCAGCCAGGGTGCGGCCGTGCCCTTCACAACTAAATACGGTGAGCCGAAGTACGGTCTTTAACAAATGTTGTTGCTGGAAAAAATCAGTAGTCCATTCATTAAATTTCTCTTCCCACTCTTTGGCATATTTGGTGTAATGATCCATACCATCAAAAAGAAATTCCAGCTGGTTACTGCCATAATAATAGCGGTATACAGCGCTCATTTTTTGATAAAAATCATTAAAGGTGCGTATATCCCGATCGGATGGTTTGTATTTCTGTACCTGTCTAACAGTATCATCAATCAGTCCGAGTGGATTATACCAATCAAGGTAATATTTTCGGGCACACAAAATGAAATTAGACAGAAGTTCCTCCTGTAAATCATACTGGGCTCCGTAGAGAATGTAATTTTTGTCTTGTGGAAAGTATTTCCTCACCCTGAAAAATGAATGGTTTGCCAAAGGTAAAAAAATTATCCGAATCCAAAACTAAAGTATCCCGGAATACAGTGCGATTTACAAAAATTTAGCCATGACGGAATCCTTCGCTATTACCGTTCTGTTAATCTTGTCCAAAACCGACTTTAGGCGCTTCTAATCCCAAAACAATCCAGGTAAAAACAAGGAGATCTGCGGAATATATGACACCAACAACAGTACGATTAAACTGACCAGCAAAAAAGGCAACACCTGCTTCGTGATGCGTTCTATGGGTTCCTTGCCAATACCTGAGGCCACAAACAAACAGACCCCTACCGGTGGGGTATTGAGACCGATCATCAGATTGAGTACTGCAATAATGGAAAACTGTATAGGATCGATCCCCACTGATACGGCTACTTTAAGTAAAATGGGAAAAAGAATGAGTAGGGCAGCGATGGTCTCCATGAACGAACCCACCACAATTAGCAACAGGTTGATGAGCAACAAAAGCACGATTTTATTGGTGCTGATGCCCAACAATGAAGCTGCCACCTGTTGGGGCACCTGCTCACTTACCAGTATCCATCCAAACAAATTGGCAAAACCCACCAGCAACATCAATGAGGCTGTAGTACTCACCGATTGTTTTAATACACCAATCAGTCCTTTGATATTGATCGACTGATAAATAAATATCCCTACAAACAAAGCGTACAATACGGCTACAATGGAGGCTTCTGTAGGTGTGAAGACACCCGCCACAATACCAAACAAGATGATCAGGGTCATGACCAACGCCCAGAAGGCATCGAGGAAACCGGAAGCCACAAGTTTAATTCCGGCCCTCGCTTTTTTGGGATATTTTCTTTTCTTAGAAATGACATATGATACGACCATAAATCCCACCGTGAGCAAAAGGCCCGGGATGGCGCCGGCCAAAAAGAGCTTGCCAATGGAAAGGCCGGTGAGGGAACCGGCAATGATCAGTGGCAAGCTGGGTGGAATGATGGGCCCCACTGTAGAGGATGCTGCCGTAACAGCGCATGAAAAATCACCATCATAGCCTTCTTTTTTCATCGCGGGTATCATGATCGATCCTATACTTGCCGTATCTGCCACGGCTGTACCAGATATGCCGGCAAAAATCATTGATGCCCCAATATTGGCCAGGCTAAGTCCTCCCCGTACGTGGCCCAACAGGTGATTAGAAAACCGGATGATCCGGTCGGTCATACCGCACAGGTTCATCAGGTTGCCGGCCAGAATAAATCCGGGAATACTCAGTAGGACAAAAACATCAATACCCGAATACATTTTTAAAGGGATCACAACCAGCGGAACTTGAGCAAATATCAGGTAGGTAAAGGCCGATAAACCCAGGGAAAAAGCAATGGGGAAGCCCAGGAACAGAAAGATGAAAAAGCTGATAAACAATATCCAAATCATGGTTGTGGCTTTTTGTAGAGTAATATTAACTGTTCGATGGTGAAAACAAACACCAGAACCATGGCAATGAAAATACTGGAAAAGACCAGGCCCATGCTCACTTCCAGCGAAGGCGAATTTTCAGGTAAACCGATTATAATAAATTCCCAGGCATAAAACGCCATCAGTAGAAAAAACAATGCAATAATCAATTGTATGATGGCTTTTAATCCTTTTTGTCGGTTTAGCGTCAAATACCGGTCAATGAGTTCGAGTTTTACATAATCGTTGTTTCTTACGGCCAGTCCTGCCCCAAAGGCCACGGCATAAATAAAGAAAATACGGGCCATCTCTTCGGTCCAGGCCGGCGAATTTTCAAGCATGAAACGGGCAAAAACCTGTACAAAAACCGCAGTGATCATCCCGAGTATGCTGAGTATGGCACCCGCTCCTGATATTTTATAAAGAACAATAAAAAATCGATTCATCTATTTAAGGACTTTAATGGCTTGATATAAAGGCAGTATGCTTTCGGGCAGACTGCCTTTTACGATCTCATCGGCTTGTTTTTGAAAGGCAGCTTTGTCTACCTCCACAAACTCCATCCCGTGGTTCTTCAACTGGTTTTGGAGGTATTCCTCCTGTTGTAGAAATACGCGGGTATAGTACTCCTGCATCAGCCTGCCGGCTGTTAAAATGATTTCCTGATCCTCCACATCAAGTGACTTAAACTTTTCCTCGCCCATGACCACATATACCCAGCCTATCACATGACCGGTAAGGTTGACATACTTCTGAACTTCATAAAATCCCGCACTGTGGATCAGGGAAAAGGGATTTTCCTGCGCTTCTACCGTGCCTTGTTGCAAGGCAGTAAATACTTCAGAGAAAGCCATTGGTGTTGGCTTGGCCCCCAGCCCCTGCCAGGTTTGGACAGATATAGGTACATTGGGCACACGTAGTATGATACCTTTGAGTTCTTCCGGTGTTTTAATGGGCCGGTTGGAGGTGAGGTGACGGGCGCCCCGTGCAAAATAACCTACCGGCCTAACGCCTATTTTTTCAATCATTTCCTCAACGATCCCAGCACCAATGTCGCCGTCCACCACTTTGCTGAGGTGATCCAGGTCTCGGATGAGGTAAGGCATGCCGCAAAAGGAAGCCTCGGGAATCCAGTTTTGCAATGATTCCCCGGTGATGGTGAAATCGGCAATACCGGCCTTAATGGAGCGAATCATATCCAGTTCCTTTCCCAGCTGCTCTGCGGGGTAAACACGCACTTCTATCCTGCCATTGGAGAGGGAGTCGGCCTTTTGGGCAAAATGCATAGCCGACCGGTGCCATATGTGCTGCTCATTTCCCATGTGCCCAAATTTCAGAACGATTTTTTCACTGGAAGGAGCAGTGCAGGCTGTCAACATGCAAACCTGCAGAATGACAAAGTAAAGTGAAATTATTGAAAAAGAATTATTTGACATTAAAGGCTTTGATGATGAAAATGCGGCTGGCAATATATGATAAAATACCCGAACTTTTGCCTTTCAATAAAGCGGATTCCGGTAGCCAAATATGCACTTTATCTTTTCGGCCTTCAAATGAAGAGAAAAGAATATTCAGAGGTTAATAACAGTAAAAAAGTAAGTGGCGCCCGGTTTGGACGCCACTTAATAAAAGTCTACTCATTTTTCTTGCTGGTTCTTAGCCCAAAAGGAACATAGAGTGGGCAAAAGCGAACCAAGCTCGTCAATAAGAACACTATACCCAATACAAACAAAACAATACCTAAAGTACCGGGGATTATACCCTGGTAATAAAGCACTCCGAAAACAATTGCTAAAATAATCCGGATGATCCGGTCAGCACTTCCCATGTTTTTTTTCATAGCCTATACTTTTTACTTCTGTTTACTGAGATAAAGTTGTGACCTTTAAGATGATTATACAGTGACAAAAGTTACATTGCTTAAATTAAATTTACTCAGCCTGAACACAGGAACCATGCTGATCTCCTATGACAACATGTAGTTTTTCGCCAGAAGAATATTATGTATCTTTATCCCTTGAAGTAAAACTGCTTATAACCATGAAAAACGACACCTTTTCCGACATTTCTGTTGCTGAGGCTATTCACCAGGAAGACCAATACGGCGCGCATAATTACCACCCCTTACCAGTGGTACTGTCGAGAGGTGAAGGCCCCTTTGTCTGGGACGTGGAGGGCAAACGTTACTACGATTTTCTTTCCGCATACAGCGCTGTGAATCAGGGCCACTGTCATCCCCGTATCATCGGTGCACTGACCACACAGGCACAGGAGCTCACCCTGGTGAGTCGGGCGTTTCACAGCGACAAACTGGGGTTATGTGAAAAATACCTTTGCGACCTTTTTGGTTATGACAAATCACTCATGATGAATACGGGTGCCGAAGCGGTAGAGACGGCTATTAAGCTCGCCAGAAAATGGGGCTATGATAAAAAGGGGATTCCGGAAGGCAAATCCGTCATCCTCTTTGCCGAGCGAAATTTTCATGGTCGTACTTCTACCATTATCTCGGCTTCTACTGACCCGTTGGCACGTACGGGATTCGGCCCTTATATGCCAGGCATAGAAGTTATTCCATATAATGACCTCCCTGCCCTGGAAAAGGCGGTGGCCAACCCCAATGTTTGTGCATATATTGTAGAGCCTATACAGGGAGAAGCCGGTGTATATGTTCCGGACGAAGGCTACCTGAAAGCCACTGAACAGCTTTGTCGTGCGCATAACGTACTCTTCATAGCCGATGAGATTCAGACAGGCCTGGCCCGCACAGGCAAAATGCTCGCCTGCGACTATGAGGACGTACATCCCGATGTGCTCATCCTTGGCAAGGCACTTTCCGGGGGAGCTTATCCGGTATCGGTAGTACTGGCCGACAACGGGATTATGGAGGTCTTTACTCCCGGATCACACGGCTCCACCTACGGGGGAAATCCAATAGCCTGTGCTGTGACCATGGAGGCCCTACAGGTACTTATTGATGAAAAACTGGCAGAAAATGCCCTTCGCCTTGGGCAATTGTTTCGAGACCGAATGACCTCCCTTACCAACAGGTGCGGGCTGGCAAAATCAGTGCGAGGCAAAGGCCTGCTCAATGCCCTGCTTATCAATGATGACGAAGAAAGTGAAACAGCCTGGAACATCTGTGTAGCACTAAAAGAAAACGGCCTGCTTGCCAAGCCCACCCATGGCAACATCATCCGCTTCGCTCCACCTTTGATCATCAGTGAAGAGCAGCTGATGGAGTGCTGTGATATCATAGAGCAAACCCTGGAAAAATTTTAGAGAGGGCTTTCCGGCTAGTGTCATGTCATCCTTCAAGTGTCGTATAAGTTGCAGTTATTTTTTTCTTGTACAATCTATAAAATTTGAGCATAGCCATAGCTACGTGATGATTTTATAGGGCAGTACAAGGAAAAAAGAACAATGCTTGGTGCGGCAGTTGAGGGTTGACTTGACACTAGGGGCTCAGCGCCCCATGCGGGAGACTGAGCAGGGAGAATCGTTCATGCATCGGGATCCCACGGAGATACTGCCTCTCGGATCCTTTTATCTGAATGACAGTTTATTTATAAGGTAGTAAAATCAAAATCTTCGAGAAATTTTGTGGTAAAATCTCCTTTTTTGAACTGTTCGTTTTGCATCAGTTTAATGTGGA
>JAOUKJ010000247.1 GCA_029882675.1 Cyclobacteriaceae bacterium | reverse complement strand
AATTTTCGGGACTGTTTTTGTAGCCCCGGCAAGAATCGAACTTGCATCTAAAGTTTAGGAAACTTCTATTCTATCCATTGAACTACGGGGCCTAATCAGCGGGCATAATCATCCGGCTTGATTTTGGAAGTGCAAAACTAAAGATTTTACATTTAAGATCAATAAAAAGGTGAGGAGAAAAGTTGATAGTTCCGCATGTGGGGAAAAACAGGAGCTGTCGTATAGCGGGGGTGCTATTATTGGAGCAAAAAAAAAGCGTGTTGCTTGCCAACAAACCATACCCAATGATAATATCTCTTTGCCGTTTCTTCATTACTACGTAAACTTGCAGAAAATTATTTAATCCATGGCCGAAGAACGCATATCGCTCAATTTTATAGAACAGGAAGTTGAGAAAGACCTGAAAAACAATAAAAACGATGGAAGAGTGCACACGCGCTTTCCCCCCGAACCCAATGGCTATCTGCATATCGGCCATGCCAAGTCTATATGCCTGAATTTTGGCCTGGCCGAAAAGTATAATGGCCTTTGTAACCTGCGTTTTGATGATACAAATCCTGAGAAAGAGGAAGCCGAATATGTGGAGTCAATCAAAGAAGATGTGCGCTGGCTGGGATTCGATTGGGGTGAGCGGGAGTATTATACCTCTGATTATTTCGATAAACTCTATGCATTTGCCTGTGAGCTGATCAAAAAAGGCCTCGCCTATGTGGATGATCAGTCGGCCGCAGAGATTGCTACAGCCAAGGGCACACCCACAAGGCCGGGAACAAACAGCCCTTATCGCGACCGTTCGGCCGAAGAAAACTTAAAGCTTTTTGGTGAAATGAAAGATGGTCTGCATCCTGAAGGTAGCCGGGTGTTACGTGCCAAAATAGACATGTCGGCCCCCAATATGCACTTGCGCGACCCTTTCATGTACCGTATAAAAAGAGAATCACACCACCGCACAGGTGACACATGGAATGTGTATCCCATGTATGATTTTGCGCATGGGCAGTCCGATGCGATTGAAGCCATTACCCATTCCATATGTACCCTGGAGTTTGAAGTGCACAGGCCACTGTACGACTGGTTTATTAAAAATCTGGGCATCTTTGAAAGCCGGCAGATCGAATTTGCCCGGCTTAACCTGACCTATACTGTGCTTAGCAAAAGGAAACTATTGAAGCTGGTGGAAGGGGATTTTGTGACCGGATGGGATGATCCGCGCATGCCTACTATTTCCGGGATGCGGCGCAGGGGATATACACCGGTTTCAATTCGCAATTTTGCGACCAAAATAGGTGTCGCTAAGCGCGATGGAATCATTGATGTGGCCCTGTTGGAGCACAGTGTGCGTGAAGATCTCAATAAAATTGCCTGGCGCAAAATGGCGGTGATGGATCCTGTAAAATTGATCATTACCAACTATCCCGAAGGGGAGGAAGAATGGCTGGAAGCCACCAACAACCCCGAAGATGAAATGGCCGGTAAAAGGCAATTGCCGTTTTCCCGGGAGGTGTATATCGATAAAAGTGACTTTATGGTTGATCCCCCCAATAAGTTTTTTAGGCTGGGACCAGGTAGGGAAGTGCGCCTGAAATATGCTTATATTATCAAATGCGAAGATTATAAATGCGATGAACAGGGAAATATTCAGGAGATATACTGCACCTATGACCCAGAAACGAAAAGTGGCTCAGCAGTATCCCGAAAAGTGAAAGGAACCCTGAGTTGGGTGTCTGCTCCGCATGCTGCCAATGCTGAGATCAGGCTTTATGACCGGTTATTTAAGGTGGAAGACCTGAACCAGGTGGACGACTTTTTGGAGCACCTCAACCCGGAGAGCCTGGTGAAATCCAGGCAGGCTGCACTTGAACCATCACTGGCTGGGGCAAAAGCTGGAACACATTTCCAATTTGAGCGTATTGGCTATTTTGTGGTTGATAAGGAATCTACGGATGACCATCTGGTACTTAACCGGACGGTCACATTGCGGGATAGTTGGGGTAAATAAATAATCTATAAATATCATTGAATTTAAGATCATTTCTGAAATCCGCAAGCGCATTTTAGGTATTAAAGAAAAAGATATTTTCCCGCCTCCAGGGCGGGAAAATATTCAAAATACTTTTTTTTGTGCACTTGAATAAGTGAGTAAAACAGCATATTCGGTTATATTTAAAGCATTATTTAATGTTGATCAGGGCCGCCTGCGGATTTAAGGTGATTTATACTTCTTTTACCATGTAAGAATTATCAGGGTATTGCCTCTTAATGCTAACGATTAGTGATTACATTTAGTGGATTATTTTGTTAAAGGTAAAAAGGAAAGTGATCACTTTGCTTTTGGTAAATAAAAGGGTGTAAATATTGAGTTTAATCACAAAAGGCTTTATTCGTATTATACAGAAACAGCCAAGGCTATTTCTTTTTCTGTTGTTGTTTTGTGGTATTGCCCTCACCACAATTCCATTATACTTATTGTCAAAGGATGTAATAGAAAAGGCCGCTTTGTCAGATGCGCGTATTTACAGCAAGGCCATTCAGGAGTTCAGGAAACAGTATTCTTCCCAAGTTGTTGATCCGCTCATTCGTCAGGGACTGATAGCCTCTCATGATTACCTGGGCAAGGACAATACGATACCCCTACCAGCCACTTTTAGTATGAAACTGGCCGAGGAATTAAACAAAAATGCAGAAGGACGAATTACACGCCTGCTGAGCCCATATCCTTTTCCGTGGCGTGAGGAAACCGGTGGACTAAGAAGCCCCTTTGAGAAAAGAGCATGGGATGCCCTTGTAGCAGACCCAAACAAGGCCTTTTATTTATTTGATGAAGAAAATGGACAGAAAATTCTTCGTTATGCCACAGCCGACAAAATGACAAATAGTTGCGTGAGCTGCCATAACAGCCATCCTGAAACCCCAAAAAGCAATTGGATAGTTGGTGATGTAAGAGGTATTCTGGAGTTGACTATTCCGTTAAATGTTGTGCTGAATGAAACACGTGCTACCCTTTGGAAGAGTTCAGTGTCTATAGTGGGTATGGTGGGGTTGATATTAGGCTTTCTTGCCGTGATCATTTATCAGTTCAGGCAAAATAATTTTGCGTTGATTGAAAGCAATAAGCAGGTAAGTGACCATATGCATGAGTTGGAACAGGTGAATGATGATTTGAAGCGATTCACGAGTGTGGCATCCCACGACCTAAAAGCCCCCTTGCGTAATATTGGAAGCCTGGCCAACTTTATTGAACAAGATATGTGCCAGGTGGAGCGTGAAAAGGTATCAAAACATATTGTTCAACTTAAGAGCAAACTTGAAAATATGGATAAGTTGATTGACGGACTTATTGCCTATACTCGTTTTAGTGGGTCTGATGAGCAGGCAGGCATATTGGATCTGAACTTTATGATCAGTAAACTGAAGGACTTTTATTCTGACGAAAAAGTAGAAATCATTGTTCCAACAGATCTTCCGGCAGTCTGGGGGATGAAATCACAGATAAAACAGGTGTTTAACAACCTGATAGGCAATGCCATTAGATTCAATCAAGGAGAGCGTAAAACAGTCAGGTTAAGTTTTGTCAGGGCACATGATTATATTCGTTTTGAAGTGGCTGACAATGGTCCGGGTATTTCGGAAGAAAATCATTCAAGGGTATTTGAAATGTTCCGAACAGGGGAAAGCACGGGAGAAAAGGAAATACAGGGCATGGGCCTGGCCATCGTTAAAAAGATCATAGAAAGACACAGGGGTAGAATATGGATAGAATCCTCCGACCTGGGCGGGGCCGCTTTTGTGTTCGTGTGGCCTAATAGTGAGGAGGAGAGATAGCCTGTAGCTTACTGATGCCAGATTATTTCTTCAATACTCTTCAATCTAACATCTTCCCAATCTTCCCATAGACTTCTCCTGTATCTGTTTATAGCGTGGTTTCCAATAGCAATTTATTCGCGGCAACGTAACACTGATTAACAAGGAGGCTTCTGGAAACTAGCCCTTCTTATTTTCATTATTCGTAGCACGAATTGCCTGACTTTTTTCCTTCAGGCAATAGTACAGCTATAAAAGGATGAACCTCACTGCTCACTGCTCACTGCTCACTGCTCACTGTTTACTGTTCACTGTTCACTGTTTAATACCCCAATACCACCCTGTTTACATTTCCAATTTCTTTTTCAGTGCCTTCTTCGCCTTCCAGTATAAAGAAGATATTTTCTCTTCCGGATAGTGCAGGTATGCTTATCTTAATCAATTGTTGTCCGTACTCTTCAGGGTGAAAATATTGGAAAGACTTCCGGCCCAGTTCTTCGCCATCTACGCTACCTTTTCTGATGATCACCGTACCTGAAAATTCCTTATTTCTTCCAAAGAGCATATCTACACTGATGTTTTTTAATCCATCCATGATGACATCTTCAAACATAAAATGAGAACCATGCTTTAGGTTATTCAGGTAGGCGCGTCCGTTGCTACTACCCCGGGTTACTCCATTGCTCATCTGGTTGGCATTTTCGGCTTCCAGAGCGGGGAACCTGAAGATCAATTGTTTCTGTGACGAAAGTGCAGTGATCTCACCATTTCCCCGGTCAGTATAAGAGGCGGTCAGGATATAGATGCCTTCTTCATTTTCAGGATCGTGCATATCGAATTTTAAAGTGCCTGACATCGCTAATTCCCGGGTTCCTTCATCCTTTAATGACAGGATGTAATTGATCATTTCTGCTACTTCATCGCGATTGTGCTGGGGATGAGCGGCCATGGGGGTCTCTCCCCATACACCAGCTCCGCCATTTAAGACCTTGTTGATGAGGTAGTCCTTTTCCACACTGCTGTATTTGGCCGCAATATCACGGTAGGAGGGGCCATTTATTTTTTCGGCCTCACCATGACAGGCTTTGCAGTCAGAGCCGTTGATCAGACGCAGGCCCCTGGGGGTCAGGTCGGGCTGGTGACCTATGGTGGATTGTACCAGATCCTGACCTTCCGGTAAATAGGCCAGCGTTACTTTTATATTGTCAGCAGGTATGCTGCCGTCCTGATTACTGCCGTCTTCCTGATCTTTTACGATGACCTTATATACAGATTGTTCACCATTGGAGTAAAAATATTTCTCAAAAGGGATGTCTATTTGTACTACAGGAGGTTCATTTCCTGCTATGATTTCCACATTGGTGCTGGCCGAAAGTCCTTCACTGTCTTTTACAGTGAGGGTAGCATTATAAACGCCTGGGTTGTTGAACGTATAAGTAGCCTCAGGTGTTTCGGCCTGTGGGCCATCTCCTTCAAATGTCCAGGAATAGGTCAGGTCATCATTTTCCAGATCAAGGGATCCGGCTGCGGAAAATTCGATCGTAAGGGGTGTGGCCCCAACAACTTTATTGGTCGTGATTCTTGCTATTGGCGTCCTGTTGCCAGCCACATAGCTGATTTTGGTCAGGCGGGCATCCATATTTCTGGAGGTCCATTTTTCGCCATACTCCAGTATATACAAGTTGCCGTCCTTTCCAAACAACATGTCCATGGGGTTGTTGAACCGGGTGGATGGCATAAAACGTTCGGCTTTCTTGTAGTTGTGCTCTTCATCGAAGGTGATAATATAAATCCAGTCTCTTATCCATTCATAAAAGAAGAGCTTTCCTTCAAAATAATCGGGAAAGCGATTTTCCATACCTTCATATTGGTCACTATGATAAACAGGTCCGGCCATGGGGTTCTTGCCTCCGGTGCCTACCCAGGGAAATTCTTCCGATTTGTCGTAACCATACCAGATCATGGAAGGCTGGGCAGGAGGGAGTTTTTCCAGTCCCGTGTTATTGGGCGAGTTATTGATCAGGTTGTTTGGATCAAAAGGGCCGATGGCTTTCCCGGCATCAAAGTCATAGTCCCAGTAAACCTGATTGTTGCCCCGGGTATAGGGCCACCCCCAGTTGCCGGGTTTCCGTGCCTGGTTTATCTCGTCCAGGCCTTTTGGTCCCCGGGTTTCATTGTTTGACCCGGCATCGGGGCCTACATCGCCCCAATACAGGTAGTTTGTTTTGGAGTCGATAGAAATGCGAAAGGGGTTGCGCAAGCCCATTGCGTAAATCTCAGGGCGTGTTCCTGCTGTTCCTACAGGGAAGAGGTTGCCCTCCGGTATGGAATAGGTGCCGTCCTCTTCAGGTTTTATACGTAGTACCTTTCCCCTTAAATCGTTGGTGTTGGCGCTTGACTTCTGGGCATCCCAGATGAACCGGCCTTCCTGCTCATCACTGGGGGAATAGCCGTCAGAGGCAAAGGGGTTGGTGTTGTCGCCAACTGATAAATAGAGCAAACCGTCAGGCCCGAAT
>JAOUKJ010000246.1 GCA_029882675.1 Cyclobacteriaceae bacterium | reverse complement strand
CTCTATGGCCCTTCCTACATTGAGGGTATTGGTCAGGATAATCGGTGTCTCAATATTGCCCAATTCCATGACTTGTGTGCTTCCGGCCAATTTGCCGAAGCCATTGCCTACATAAATAGCAGCCGGTACTTTTTCCTGAAATATATTGCCCTTGTGCGGTAAAATGGCCGTGACCCCTGTCCGAATATCATTTCCTTCAGAAAGTGTTATGTGTCCTGCCAATACGCCGGTCACATCTGTTATTGCATTGTTTTCGCCGGTAGCAAGTACTCCGATTTTTATACCATGATCCCGGGCACGCTGTCCCAATAAAATATGGTTTCCACAAAATACAGTTATGAATAATATGATGACCGGATATTTTCGCATGGATTTCTATGTCCTTCCTCCTTTTTAATCTTCTTCTTTGCTCTTGAGTCCTGGCTCAATAAATCAATGTCCGTACTTCTCCGAATATTTCTTATACAGCCATTGCTGGCGACCGTCGAGGGTGATCTCTTTACCCTTGATAAAAGCCCTGATCAGGTTGTTTGTACGCATATCGAGCGCATCGCCTTCACTGATAAACAAGGTGGCTTCTTTGCCTTTTTCCAGGGTACCTACACGATCACTTATCCCAAGCATTGCGGCAGGATTGCTTGTGATCATTTTCAGGGCTTCTTCTTTTCCCAACCCGTGAGCAACGACCGTACCGGCATAAAAAGGCAGGTTTCTGGAGTTCCCAAGCATTCCCTCATGGGACAGTGTAACACTCACTCCTTTTTGAGTCAACAAAGCTCCCAGTTTATAGGGCAGGTCATAGTCATCATCATCCCGTTCGGGCACCCGGTGTGGTGCAGGGATAATAACAGGCACTTTGTTTTCAGCCAGGAAGCCGGCAATATGTAGTGTTTCATCGCCCCCGGCAATAGCCACCCGTTGCACTCCCCTTTCACGGGCAAATTTGATACTCTCTACCATGGTCTTGGCCTGATCTGTGTGCACCACCAATAGCTGGGAACCATCAAAAAGTCCCCGCATCGCTTCAAGTTTAATGTTTTTATCGGCATGGCTTAAAGAAAGGTAGCCTTTCGCTTCATCAAAAAGCTTTTCCAGGCCTGCTATTTCCTCATCGTATTTCTCATTGGGTATACGGCTATAAGTATATGTGTTGTAATCAAAATCACCACGCATCCTCTCGGGCCAGTTCAGATGAATGGCCACATCCTTTGTATGGGTGGCATCTTCCCAGTTCCAGCCCTCCAGTTCCATCACGCTCGAAGTCCCCGATACAATCCCGCCAGCAGGTGTGGATTCTGCCAGCAGAATACCATTAAAGCGAAATGCCGGTATATTTTCCGAATCGGTATTATAAGCAATCTGACTACGGACATTCGGGTTGTACTCTCCCTGTTCTGCATGATCACTCATGGCCCTTACGGAGGAAACTTCTGATATACCCAATGGTGTATTTACCAGAATAAATCCGGGGTATATATGTTTGCCCCTACTATCAATGACTTTGTATCCCGCCACATCAACGGCCTCTGATGACACCATGGTGATCAGCCCTTTATCAAAGCCTACATTGCCATTTTCAATCACTTCACCATTCCCCAAATGAATGGTTGCTCCTTTCAAAAGTATTGGTTCGGCTTGATCGGGCGCAGGCACCGGGACTTGTGCATGCAAATGATAACAGGTCAATAAACCCAGGCTGTATATGATTAACTTTTTCATTGTTCTTATTTCTTTATCATTAATAAACTATCTGTCGCTCAGGTCAGTTTCCCATCCCAATACGTCTTCACAATGGAAATCTTCTTTGACTGCTGAACTCCTTAAAGAAGTCTTTGCTCCTGCCTTCTTCGCATCTTTCATCCTGGCGATAAGCCTTGCCCTTTCTTTTTTTATTACTTCCCGCTGTTCCTTGTCTTTCTCCATATCAAAATAAACGGCACCTTCAATAATGGTCTTCTCAGCTCTGGCGTAGATGGACAACGGATGGTCTGACCAAACCACAATATCTGCATCTTTTCCTTTTTTTATACTTCCCATCCGGTCATCCAGATGCAGCAGTTTAGCCGGGTTGAGTGTTACGAGTTTAAGGGCATCTTCTTCCGATAATCCGCCGTATTTGATGGATTTAGCGGCTTCCTGGTTTAACCGCCTGATCATCTCCCCGCTGTCTGAATTAATGGCTGTAGTGACTCCTTCCTTATGCATGATGGCCGCATTATACGGTATAGCATAGCGAACCTCCCATTTGTAGTTCCACCAATCAGAAAATGAAGAAGCCCCTGCACCGTGTTCCTTCATGATATCGGCCACTTTATAGCCCTCCAGAATATGTGTAAAGGTATTGATTCTGAATCCGAATTGTTCTGCCACTTTCATAAGCATATTAATCTCGGACTGCACATAGGAGTGACATGAGATAAACCGCTTACCCCTGATAATTTCCAGCATTGTTTCATGTACAAGGTCTTTTCTCGGTGGTTTGGCGTTCGCTTTTTGCTTTGCCGACAAGCTATTGTATGCCTTCCATTCTTTTTCATATTCCAGGGCATTGGTAAAGGCGTCTACATATACCTGCTCTACCCCCATTCGTGTCTGCGGATATCTGATTGAACTTGTATTTCTGGATCGCTTCACATTCTCACCCAGGGCAAACTTTATAAAACCATCGGCGCCCTGTATCTTCAGGTCTTCGGGAGCTACACCCCAGCGTGGTTTAATCAGGGCCGATTGGCCTCCTATGGGGTTGGCTGAGCCATGCAATACCTGTAAGGTGGTGATCCCTCCGGCCAGCGCCCTGTAGAGCCCTACGTCCTCCGAATTGAGCACATCACCAATTCTCACCATGGAGGAGTTGGTTGCAATATCATTTATTGAACTGGCTGCCAGGTGAGAGTGTTCATCGATAATGCCTGAAGTAATGTGTTTCCCCTCTGCATCAATAATGCGATCGGCCTTATCGCTCAGGCCTTTTCCTATTTTCTCAATTTTACCCCCTTTAAGCAAGACATCTGTATTTTTGAGTACACCTTCCTCTTCGTTCGTCCATACGGTACCATTTTTTATTAAAATGGTTTCCTGCTTTGGCAATTCAACGGCACCCTGCGCAACGAAAGGATAGATGATGTTTCCCAGTTCAAGGGCTTGCTCTTCTTTCTTCTTTTCTTTTTTTACCAGTTTCTCCTGAAAAGTGGCCGACCAATCCACCAAATGACCATCCATCCCTTCCGCTTTTCCTTCAAATCCATCTGCTGTGGACCAGCCACTCATCCTCCACAAACTTTTTTCTTTATTTTCAACATCGGTGCTAAAAGACATTGTGATCAATTCATTATCAAATTTCACGTTAACCGCCAGGTCTGTTGTATCATTCACCTTAATCTCACCTTTGTAGCTTCCGGACTTGCCTGTAATATGCAGGTTGTATTCCTGCCCATCCAGTTGCAGTCCATATTCTCCTGACCGGTTATCTTCCAAGGGTTTGATCTCGTACAATTTACCCTGCACCCAGTTTTGGTATATTTCCGTATCTGCTTCAAAGATATCACCCGAGGTAACCAATAAATTTGCCAATTTATTATTATCCAGGCTCCCTACGCGGCTATACACACCCAGCATAGATGCAGGTATTTGGGTAAGCGCCCTTAAGGCCTGTTGTTTAGACAGCCCATACATGACGGCTTTTCTGAGGTTTGCTAAAAAATCGCCGGGTTTTGCATCTGCTGCAGTGATGGCAAAAACTACTCCATTTTTTTCCAGAATACCGGGATTGGCAGGAGCCAGTTCCCAGTGCTTCATGTCTGCCAGGGAAACTGACATAGCATCAAGGGGGTCTTCCACCTCAAAAGCATCAGGGTATTTGAGGGGTAGTATTAACTTTGCCCCTGTATTTTTCACCTCACTCACCCTTTGGTATTCATCACCTCCTCCTTTGATAATGTATTGTATGCCAAATTCATCGCCCACTTTATCTGCACGGAGCAGGGTCATCCATCCCGTAGCTTCAAAAATCTGAGGCAAATGCTGGCTGGCCAGCCAAGCCTCCAGTGACTGATCTGTGAAAGGCCTGGGAGACAAGTCCTGGTACCATTTTGCGTCCATATAAGTCTGCCGAAGCAAGGCGATATGACCCATTGCCGAAATGGGGTATTGCTGACTGGAGCTGCCTTTATTCAATGAATAATGAGCCGCCGCCCCGGCATGAAGCATGACGGTATTGTCATTATCACCGGCCAGTGTGACCAACGTTGATGTTCCTCTGGCCACGCCGTCCTTTTTAAAGCTCAGTACAGTCCCAAATCCGGCTTTTCTCAAGCTCTCTGCTGTCTTTTGGTCGATTGAAAATTCCTCCGCTGCATTATACGCCGACTTAATGGCTTCATTTGCATTATAAGCGCCTTTGGTATCAGAGGCTATTTGTTCAGGGCCACTAAAACTCCTCCGTCCGGATTGCTCGGGAGCAGGTAATCCATAATTGGTATAAACATCGATAAAGGAAGGGTATACATACTTTCCTTTCAAATCGATTTTCACGTACCCTGCAGGTACATTCACATTTTGCCCTACTGATTCGATTTTATCTTCACGAATAACCAATGTTCCATTTTCGATCACCTGATTGTTTGCGGTGACAATGGTCGCATTGATTAACGCAATGGCATTTGCCCGCTTATCCTTCACCCCGTTTATGGGGAAGCTGTCCTGGGCAATAACAGAAAAACTCAATAAAAAAGATAAGGCAGTTGCCAGGCCTGTTTTCATCATGATTAATTTAGGTTTGATCAATTGAGTGGTAATATTATTAAAATTTCAATTTCAATGCGAATTCAGGTATCCAAATTATATAAACGGCACAGGCACAGGACGGGTTAGGCACAGGCACAGGACGGGACGTCCTGCGCCAGTGTTAGTTTAGGCATAAAAACTTTGGCGGAGGGCATATGTTTCGCGCATAGCGCGGATCAACTTGGCAGACTCCCGGAAGTCGAGTGTTTGTTGGCCATCGGAGAAGGCCTCTTCCGGATTTTTATGCGTTTCAAAAATGATCCCGTCGGCTCCAGCCATAACACATGCCAGGGCCACGTCAGGCACATGCCGGCGGATACCTATTGCATGCGATGGATCGGCAATGACAGGCAAATGAGATTTTTCTTTGAGGATGGGAATGGCATTGATATCGAGTGTATTTCTACTCGAACGTTCATATGTTCTGATACCGCGTTCACAGAGAATGAGTTTTTCATTTCCCGCTGAAAAGACATACTCCGCCGAATAGAGCAGTTCATCTACCGTTCCTGAAATGCCACGCTTTATTAATACGGGTTTATCCACCCTACCCAGTTCGTCCAACAGGTTGAAATTCTGTGTATTTCGCGCACCTACCTGAAAGACATCTACATAGGGGTACATCGCTTCAATCTGTGACACCTGCATCACCTCGCTAATTATTTTTATGCCTTTTGCTTTGGCCAAACGGTGCCACAACTTCAATCCGTCGATTCCCAATCCCCTGAAACTATATGGTGAACTCCTGGGCTTATAAACACCCCCACGCATTATTTTCACATTATTCTCCAGGAGGTGATCCAATGACATGTTGATTTGCTCCTCCGATTCGATAGAGCAGGGGCCGGCCATTTCGGTAAAGCTCCCTTCTCCTATTGATACACCATCGCCCAGATCCACGACTGATGGCTTCACCTTCCATTTCCGTGACACCAGTTTATAATCATCTGATACCCTGTGGATGTCTATAATGCCGGGTATATGGCCAAATTCACGCAGATCAATTTCGGCTTTTCCTAACCCGATGAGGTATTTTCCTTCAACGGTATTCACCTCAGTCACCTTATATCCTCTGGATTCTATCCTGTTCACCACATCTTCCAGGTGTTCCGGGCTGATTGATTTTTTGAGTTGGACGATCATTGGTTCTGATTTTTAATTTTTTTAACAAAATCCACAACACTTTCGGTCAGGTTATTTCTGTTTTCTTTTAATCTATTAATAAAAGCGCTTCCAATAATAGCACCGGCAGCGTATTCCGAGACTTTAGCAAATGCTTTATGATCAGCGATACCGAAACCTACCAGAAAGGGATTGTTCAGTCCCATATCCTTTAATCTTGCCAGATACTCCTCCTGCGTAGCGCTGATTCCTGTTTTAGCTCCAGTGATACTGGCTGAACTCACCGCATAAATAAAAGCCCCGCTGGTCATGGCGTCTATTTCCCTGATTCGGTTCTGCGTTGTTTGCGGTGTAATCAGAAAAACATTTGACAATCCATATTTACTAAAAACGCTTTTATATTCTTCCTGATATTCC
>JAOUKJ010000245.1 GCA_029882675.1 Cyclobacteriaceae bacterium | reverse complement strand
GTGGCTGTATTTTATGATTAAAGGGAAAGAGTATTAAAATTGATGAAAAAATGAACAACCAAAAAGCGGGAATAATTACGATTGGGGACGAAATTCTTTATGGGCATATACTCGATACCAACGCGCAGTGGATTAGTGCTGAGCTGACCGGTCTGGGCTTAAGAGTGGCATTCAAACATACTGTAGGAGACAACCGGGCGGATATAATGGAAGCATTTGAGCGGGGTGAAAGCCATGCCGACCTGGTCATTGTTACAGGAGGGTTGGGCCCGACCAGCGATGATTTGACGAAACCACTACTGGCGGAATATTTCGGTTGTGACCTTGTGATGAATCAGGAGGCCTTGAAAAATGTAACGGCCTTTTTTGAAAGCCGAGGAAGGGAACTTACAGCAACAAACAAAGCCCAGGCCATGCTCCCGGCTTGCTGTGAAATGCTTTTAAACCCATTGGGTACCGCACCGGGTATGTGGTTTGATACGGGCGATAAAATATTTGTGAGTTTACCTGGCGTGCCTTTTGAGATGAAGCATATCATGGAAAATGAGGTGTTTCCCCGATTGAAAAACAAATTTCATCTGCCTGTTATTTACCACAAAATAATTAAAACAGCGGGAATAGGAGAATCCTGGTTAGCGGATAAAATAAGAGATTGGGAGAGTACCTTGCCCGGACATATTAAACTTGCCTATCTTCCGGGGATGGCCGAGGTGAAACTAAGGCTCACCGCTGTTGGGGCTGACCGGGCCAAACTGGAAAAGGAAGTAGTTGATCAGATAGGTGACCTCCGGGGGCTGGTCGGGAAGTATATCTATGGGTATGATGATATGGATCTGGCCGGGGCCGTAGGCTTGCTTTTAAAGGATAAAAATCTGACAATATCTACTGCAGAAAGTTGTACTGGAGGATTCCTGGCCCACAGAATCACTTCCATTCCCGGGAGTTCAAATTATTACAAAGGAAGTATTTTGGCTTATGATAATGCGGTGAAAATAGCGCAACTGGGGGTGAGTCGTGAAGTGCTTGATAGGCAGGGGGCTGTGAGCGAGGAGACCGTAATACAGATGGCTGAGGGGGTAAGACATCGCATGGGAACAGACATCGGGGTGAGCACCAGTGGAATTGCAGGGCCGGACGGAGGTACGGATGAAAAACCGGTTGGAACAATATGGATCGCATTCTGTGATGGAAAAAATACAGTGGCAAAAAAGCTGATGCTAGGGCGTAAAGATCGCCTGATTAATATAAAAAGTACGGCCCAGGCGGCCCTCAATTTGATCAGGTTACAGCTTTCGGAATATTTTTAGGGAATTCAATGTATTTTGGTAAATTTGCACAGGGAGTAAGCTAAATTAAAACTATGGCGCTGGTAGAAATTGTTATGCCGAAAATGGGAGAGAGTGTGATGGAGGCGACCATCCTCTCCTGGCTTAAAAAAGAAGGAGACACCATCGAACAGGATGAGTCTGTACTGGAAGTATCTACAGATAAAGTGGATACCGAAGTGCCTTCCACGCACAGTGGGATATTGAAACAAATCCTTGCCCGTGAAGGAGAAGTGGTAGAAGTAGGAAAGCCGATAGGCATTATCACTACTGATTCGGGAGATGAGCAGGAAAAGGGGAATGGCCAGGAGGTGAAAAGTATAAAATCCGATGCCATTGGTATGGTTGCCGAATCCTCAGAACAACCCATCGGTGTGGTTGATAGTGCTGTATCTATGCAGGCAATAGATATTCCCAGGGTGTCTGCAGACCGGTTTTATTCTCCACTGGTGAGGAATATTGCAAAAAAGGAGGGCATTACACTGGAGGAACTGGACAGGTTACCCGGTACCGGAAAAGAAGGCAGGGTTACGAAGGCAGATATTATTTCATACCTGAAGCTACGTGCCAGTTCGGCCCAGCATACAATAACGCGATCAGCATCACCTGTTACTGTAGGTGACAGTGACGAGATTGTAGAAATGGACAGAATGCGCAAGCTCATAGCAGAGCGTATGCTGGATTCAAAAAGAATATCAGCGCATGTGACATCCTTTGTTGAAGCTGATGTTACAAATGTGGTTCGGTGGAGGGAAAAAGTGAAAGACAGATTTCTTCAACGTGAAGGTGGTCCACTTACCTTTACCCCGCTGTTTATCGAAGCAGTGGTTAAGGCATTGCTGGATTATCCCAATATGAATATACAGGTTGATGGCACAAAAATAATCAGGAAAAAAGACATTAATATTGGTATGGCGGTGGCCTTACCCAGCGGAAACCTCATTGTGCCGGTGATACATCGTGCCGATCAACTGAGCCTGGCAGGGCTGGCCGGTAAAGTGAATGAACTGGCTCAAAAGGCCAGAAACAATGAACTGACCCCGGATGAGCTCAGTGGGGGCACATACACGATCTCCAACGTGGGTTCTTTTGGTAATGTTATGGGGACACCCATCATAGTGCAGCCCCAGGTAGGTATTCTTGCCTTGGGCACAATTAGAAAGATTCCGGCTGTGATTGAAACCCCGGAGGGTGATTTAATTGGCATCAGGCAAAAAATGTTTCTCTCTCATTCTTATGATCACCGTGTGATTGACGGAGCCCTGGGGGGGATGATGGTAAGAAGAGTAGCAGATTACCTGGAGGATTTTGATATTAACAGAACCATTTAATCGGGAGAACCTCTCAATATTTTTTTAAAAGAACGATTATCGAATGAAATTCGGAACAAAAGCAGTACATGCAGGCGTAAAACCAGATCCTGCCACAGGAGCCATTATGACCCCGGTTTTTCAGACTTCAACTTACGCACAGGCATCGCCGGGTAAACACAAAGGTTTTGAGTATTCCAGAACCCAAAACCCAACCCGGATGGCTTTGGAACAAAGCATTTCTGCACTGGAAAATGGTAAACACGGATTGTGTTTTGCTTCTGGAATGGCAGCGATAGATACCCTGGTAAAAACACTTAATCCCGGTGATGAAGTGATTTCTACTGATGATCTTTATGGTGGATCTTACCGTCTGTTTACCCGGGTATATGAAAAGTATGGCATAAAATTTCATTTCGTAAACCTGACAGAAAAGGAAAAGGTAAGCAGCCTGATCAACGATAAGACCCGGTTGATCTGGGTAGAAACACCCACCAATCCCATGATGACGGTGGTGGATATACCCGCATTGGTGGAAATGGTAAAAGGACGGGGTATTCTGGTGGCTGTGGACAATACCTTTGCCACCCCGTACCTTCAACAACCCCTTGATTTGGGCGCTGATGTTGTCATGCATAGTGTGACTAAATACCTGGCCGGTCATTCGGATGTAGTGATGGGCGCATTGGTTGTCAATGATGACGCACTGGCCGAGCAACTTTATTTCCTGCAAAACAGCAGTGGAGCTGTGCCCGGTCCGCAAGATAGTTTCCTCACCTTGAGAGGAATTAAAACACTCCATTTGCGTATGCAACGCCACTGTGAAAATGCGGCAATAATTGCTGATTTTCTATCGGGGCATGCCGCATTGGAGAAGGTATACTGGCCCGGCTATACGAGCCACCCCAACCATGATGTGGCCCAAAAACAAATGAAAGCTTTTGGGGGTATGTTATCGATGCAACTAAAAGGCGACAAAAAGGAAACATTCAGGGTCATGGAGAAATTTAAGGTTTTCACTATTGCAGAATCTTTAGGCGGTGTAGAAAGCCTTTGCAACCATCCAGTGACCATGACCCATGCAAGTATACCACCTCATGAACGTGAAAGGCTGGGTATTACAGATAGCCTGATCAGACTGAGTGTGGGGATTGAAGATGCAGATGACCTGCTGGACGATTTGCAACAGGCCCTGGGGTAGTATTGTAAATTGGATTCCGGAAAAGATAGTGAAGATAAACAGTTTACGCTGATTGATGTTATATTAATAAGAACATGACGGAAGTCACTTTTATTGAATAAATATTTGTGCTACTTTGTCGTTGGTTTATAGTGTCTTTAGTAATTTTTCGGTTTAATGTCTTCAATAAGTATTCTTATTTTAGCTGATAACGCGGTAGAAGTACGGGGTTATCAGGAAGTAATATCTAAATATGGCTCAACGGATGTACGGTGCATTACCGATCCAGCCTCATTAAAAAATTCAGAAGACAGAACGTATGATGTGGCCATTCTGGATAGTGATTGTTTTAGTGAAATTTCATCGAATGCCATTGAGGAAATTGCCCATTTGACACTAGTTATCCTCCCCGGGTATGAAAGTATGGGTCTTTTTTCCCGTAAAACTAATAATACCCTTGAGTTCCTGATCAAAGACGAGCGTTATGAGTATATAAAAAGCATACCCTTTTATGTCGATCGGTTTTTACAAAGGAGACGGATTTTAAATAAGGAGCTCTCTGATTTTAAATACGCTTTGGATCAGGCCAATATTGTGGCCATTACAGATACTAAAGGAATAATCACATATGTCAATGATAGATTTTGTGAAATTTCTGAATATAGCAGGGAAGAGCTCTTGGGGCAAAACCACCGGATTGTTAACTCGGGATATCATTCCAGTACATTTTTCAAACAGATGTGGAGTACCATATCTGCTGGAAATAAGTGGAAAGGGCTGGTTCGGAACCGGGCCAAAGGCGGCAGGGTTTACTGGGTTGATACATTGATTATTCCCTTTCTCGATGAGAACAGTCAACCTTTTCAATATGTTGCGATAAGGCATGACATTACGAAGCTTAAAGAAACAGAAGATGAGCTTGCCCGGTTGAATACCCTCCGGAGCGGTATACTGGAAAGTACTGATTATTGCATTATTGCTACTGATGAAAAGGGAATAGTAAGTTACTATAATAAGGGAGCACAGGAGTTATTTGGGTTTTCTGATAAAGAAATGGTGGGGCAACCTTTTCATACCGGGGTATTTGAGCATGCCGACCTGAATCGTTTTGTGAAGGCCCGGGAAAAGGAATCAAATGTTGTGTTCAAAAATATATTTGAGGCGTTTAAAATCATGCCGAAGGGTAGCTCATATCGGAGCCGTGAATGGAAAATTCATACCCGGGCCAATGAAGAAAAGTCACTCATGGTGACGGTAAGTCCCTTGCGAAACAAAGGGACTGAAAATGCCGGATATCTTTTTGTGGCCCGTGACATCACCAGTTTAAAGGCCGCGGAAAGGGAAAAAGAGAAGTACCTGGAATTGACGAAGCATCAATTAGAGGAAATATCAGCTAAAAACAAGGAGCTGGATGAATTTGTCTGGATCGTTTCGCATGACCTTAAGGCACCTCTGCGGGCTATTAGTAATATTGTTCACTGGATAGAAGAAGATTTAAAGGGGATAGGGGCGAAAGAGTTACTAGATAACCTGGATTTACTGAAAAAACGAACATACCGTTTGGATGGATTTATTACCGGGCTTCTTGAGTATTCGCGTATAGGGCGGGAAAAAATGGAAGTTGAAAATTTTGATTTGGGTTATGTATTGCAGGAGACGGCAGCTACCCTGAAAGCGGGAAACCAAAATGTTGAAATCAACCTGCCCACAGGTTTACAACAATTTCGTGGATATAAATTATTGATGAATCAGGTGTTTTCAAACCTGATAAGTAATGCTATAAAGCATAATGATAAGGAGAAAGTTATTATAAATATCAAGTATGTAGGATATACCACTTTTCACCGATTTGAGGTGACCGATAATGGCCCGGGAATACCGACTTTTGTGCGTGAAAAGGTTTTTCAGATCTTTCAGACCATTCACCCCAAAGATCAGAAAGAAAGCACCGGTATTGGTCTGACCATCGTGAGAAAAATTATTACGGAGTTAAATGGGAGAATATGGATTGATTCGGTAGGAATTAATGAAGGAGTGAAATTTGTTTTTATCATTCCCCGTTAACTAGCTGTTTCTCAAAAAAAACAAAATAATTTAAAATATTAGACTTATTTTTATTTACTCATATAGTTAGTGAAAGGGTTCTGAAAATTAATATTAAACCAGTTGATCTTGACTCATCCCATTGATATAATTGCTTTAGAAAAGCGAAAACCAGCATTGTTTTTAGGGCTTGTAGCCTGTGGGGTGGCCATAGTAGGAATGCAATGGACAGGACGTTTTTTGGTGGGGGATATATCACCTGCCGGTATAGTGTCTTTTGAGTTTTCTTCGAATGTAGACCAGGCATGGGCTATTGTGCAAAGTTGGGAGAGAATGGGAGTTATACTGTGGGCGGAATTAAATATAGGCCTGGATTTTATTTTTCTCCTTTTATATGCTTTTTGCCTAAGCCTGGGGATGGTGATGTTGTCTGAAAAGCTCAACTTTTGGAAAGGATTATCCTG
>JAOUKJ010000860.1 GCA_029882675.1 Cyclobacteriaceae bacterium | reverse complement strand
TTAAAGGCCATGTCGAATAATTCAGGTCCCATGACTGTCTCACGCAGGATGGTCATGGCCGTGGCCGGTTTGGCATAGGCATTATTGCCAAACTGCATGATTTGTTCCGAATTGGTCATAATGGGGCGGATAAATTGTTTGTCTCCTTTCATATAAGGAACAATGGTCTCTGGAGTACCTCTTCTCGCCGGGAAATTTTCATATTGCTCAACCTGTGTGCGGTATTGAACGAACGTGTTGAGCCCTTCGTCCATCCATGTCCATTGCCTTTCATCCGAATTGATGATCATGGGAAAGAAATTATGGCCTACTTCGTGGACTACAACGCCAATCATCCGGTATTTTGTATTGTCAGAGTAACTACCATCCTCGTTGGGTCGGCCAAAATTGAAGCAGATCATGGGGTATTCCATGCCGATGGAAGCTGCATGTACCGAAATGGCCACAGGGTAGGGGTAGTCAATGGTGTATTTAGAGTAGGTTTCCAGGGTTTTTTTCACGGCTTTGGTCGATTCACGTTCCCAGAGGGGATTGCCTTCTTTTGGGTAATATGACATAGCCAGTGGAGTGTTGTCGCCAATTTTTACAGCCTGGGCATCCCAGATAAACTTTCGTGAAGAGGCAAAGGCAAAATCACGAACATTGTCGGCCATGTATTCCCAGGTCACTTTATCACTGGCCTTGTTTTTTTCTTTTTTTACAGCTTCTTTTTCTGTGACGATGATGACGGGTTTGTCAAATGATGATTTTGCCTGTTCAAAACGTTCAAGTTGTTCCTTCGTAAGTGCCTGGGCAGGATTAAGTAGTGTGCCGGTAGATGCGACAATGTGGTCTGAAGGGACAGTGATTTTTACTTTGAAGTCCCCAAAAGGAAGAGTGAATTCACCCCTGCCCAGAAACTGCTTGTTTTGCCATCCTTCATAGTCGTCATAGACGGCCATACGTGGATAGAACTGTGCGATGGTATAGACATAGTTGCCATCTTTTGGAAAATATTCATAGCCACTGCGGCCACCAATCTGCATGCGGTCGTTGATGTTGTACCACCATGCGATTGAAAAAGAGAACTGGTCTCCCGGAGCCATGGGCTTGTCCAGATCAATACGCATCATGGTCTGATTGATGGTGTAATTCAGGGGTTGATTATTGGATGTGACACTTTGGATTTTAAATCCGCCGTCAAAATCCATAGCACCCAGGCTATTGGCAACCAGTTTCACGGGTATGGAGTCTGTTATAGCGCTATTGGCGACCAGTGGAGTGTTGGAATCCTGTGCCCGCATATTCTGATCGAGCTGCACCCAGAGGTAGGTGAGTGTCTCCGGCGAATTATTGTGATAGGTGATTGTTTCTGTTCCTTTTAATGTTTGGTTCTCATCGTTGAGTTCAACAGCAATATCGTAATCGGCCTGTTGTTGCCAATACTTTGGGCCCGGCGCACCGGAACCTGTACGGTACTCATTGGGTGTGGGCAGGCCTTCGCCCAATTGCTCGAATTTTGATTTCCAGGGCGTGTCCTGCCCCTGTGCTAAAAAACACAGGGCAAAAGCCAGTAGTGACAATGTTATTTTATACATTTTTCTCATATTAATA
>JAOUKJ010000859.1 GCA_029882675.1 Cyclobacteriaceae bacterium | reverse complement strand
GGTAGGACTTGAACCTACGACCTTCGGGTTATGAGCCCGACGAGCTACCAACTGCTCCACCCCGCGATGTTGCGAGTGCAAAGGTAAGCAAACTTTTCTTCACTCCCAACTCCTCTTTTAAAAAAACTGGAGAAGAGGGGAAAATATGAAATGACAACGTGTGTATTAACCACTCATTCTGCCCTGCATATCTCTCAACAGCCCGGCCATAAGAAGCCTGTATCTGCACTTTAACACTTACTCATAACGCAGCGATTCGATTGGGTTGACCCGGGCCGCCTTAAAAGCCTGGTAGGCCACAGTCACCCACGCTACAGCAAAGGATAAAAGCCCGGCACCTACAAACAACCACCATTCTATTTCTATCCGGTAGGCAAACTCATTCAGCCACCAATTTTCCATAATATACCACGAAGGCACAACAGCCAGCACAAAAGCTGATATCAACAGGACAACAAATTCCCGGGTAAGCAGTGCCGTAAGGCCTGGCACAGATGCCCCCATCGCTTTTCGTATACCGATCTCCTTGGTGCGTTGTTCGATCATGAAAGCGGCCAGGCCAAACAATCCCAGACAGGCCACAAAAATAGCCAGGGCCGACAACACCGTAAATAAATCGCCGAGGCGCTGCTCTGAACGGAACAATTCGTCATATTCCTGATCCAGAAATGTATATTCAAAGGGTTCGTTAGCGGCATAGGTTTTCCACGTGTCTCCCAGTGTAGCGATGATCTTTTCCGGAGAACCATTGTACCTGACCAGCAAATTGTTTTCCTCCGTCCTAAGGCGTATTGAAATGGGCCTCACATCATCATAAAGTGTCTCAAAATTAAAGTCTTTGACCACCCCAATCACCTTCAGCTTTTCACCTCCATTCTCATCAATATTGGTCAGCAGAAATTCACCAACCCCTTTTTCCCAGCCAAATTGTTTTACAGCCGCTTCATTAAGCACAATGGCGGAAGAATCAGCGGGGAAATCCTTTGAGAAAAACCGACCCTCCACCAATTCAAACCCCATGGTTTCCAGGTGGTCATGGTCGCCGAAATAAGTGCCCATGATGTAATCCTGTTCAACTCCCGCTGTCCTGAAAAGGGTCGTGTTATTAACTCCCGGGAAGGTATTGTTGGTATAACTGGTGGCAATAATACCCTGCATATCTGTCAGGCTGTTTTTAAAGGCCCCCCGATTGGTTTCCAGCCTGGCCGTGTGGTTTACGATGATAATATGTTCTTTATCAAAGCCCAGGTTTTTATTGCTCACATATTGAAGTTGCTGATAAACAATCCCTGTACAGATAATCAGTGCGATGGAAATAGCAAACTGAAAAACGACCAAAGCACTACGCATACTCCCACTTTTCATTCCTGCACTTAATTTACCCTTCAAAACCCTTACTACCCCAAAGGAGGTGAGGTAAAAGGCGGGATAGCTGCCCGCCACCAGCCCAACCATTAAGGTCAATCCTATGATCAGTCCGATGAAATGAATTTCGGCCAGGGGTGCCATGGATAGTTGTACACCTGCCAGTAAGTTAAAGGAAGGCAGGGTGATATAGGTTAAAACCAGGGCAAGGAAAGTTGCCAACAAACTA
>JAOUKJ010000244.1 GCA_029882675.1 Cyclobacteriaceae bacterium | reverse complement strand
AAAGACGCCATGAAAGCCGATGGCACAGTAAACCGGGCCGCTTTGCCGGCTATATTCAATCCTGAAGACCTACAGGCTCTGGAGCAGGCCTTAAGGGTGAAAGATCAATACCCAAAAAGTACCATTACGCTGGTCACCATGGGGCCTGTACGCGCGGCCAACATCATCCGCGAGGCCCTTTTCCGTGGAGCCGACAATGGCATTCTCATTACCGACAGAAAGTTTGCCGGCTCCGACACCCTGGCCACTTCATATGTACTATCCCTGGCCCTTAAAAAACTTCAACCTTTCGATCTGATTTTTTGTGGAAGACAGGCCATCGATGGGGATACCGCCCAGGTTGGCCCACAGGTTGCTGAAAAACTCAAAATACCCCAGGCCACATACGTGGAGGAGGTTCTTTCCTTGCGGTCAAAAAAAATAACCGCTTTACGCAGACTGGAAAATGGTGTTGAAACGGTAGAAGTTCCCCTCCCCTTACTTTTGACAGTGACCGGAACAGCCCCAAAATGTCGGGCCAGGAATGCGAAGTTACTCATGAAATACAAGCATGCGTGTACACCTTCCGAACTCCATCACCAGTCGGAAGATTATATCAGCCTGCATCTGGACAGGCCATACTTAGATATCATAGAATGGGATGTCAACGAATTACAGGCCGATGATAGCTTACTGGGCCTGTCGGGATCTCCTACCAAGGTGAAAGCCGTGACCAACATTGTCTTTACAGCCAAGGAAGCTAAAATTTTCGGCTCCACCGATGCCGAAATTAACGAGCTGATACAGGAACTCGTCGAACATAAAAACATAGGATAATCCCATGACTAATCAGATCATTTTCAAACACAACAAAATTTACAAAAGGTGAACAACGTATTTGTGTATTGCGAAACAGGCGATGGCCAAATAGCTGAAGTAAGTCTGGAAATACTTTCCAAAGGGCGCTCGTTAGCAGATAATCTCAATGCCGGCCTGGAAGCCATCGTTCTGGGCGACAATATGAACAGTGTAGAAAAGGAATTATTTGAATATGGCGTAGATGTAGTACATAAAGCTTCAGACAAGGCCTTGTGCCCTTACACTACCCTTCCCCATGCGGCCATCGTTGCAGGTATTTTTGAAAAGGAAAAACCCCGTATAGGTTTGTTTGGCGCCACTTCTGTGGGACGTGACCTCGCCCCCCGCGTATCATCAAGGCTCAACTGCGGCCTTACTGCCGACTGCACCGAGCTGGAAATAGGCAACCATACTGACAGAAAACTAAAGCAGGAATACAAAGACCTCCTCCTCCAGATACGGCCTGCCTTCGGGGGAAACATCATAGCCACGATCGTTACGCCTGATACCTTACCTCAATTGGCCACCGTAAGGGAAGGCGTGATGCGAAAGACAAAATGCAAAACAGCCAAAGCCGGAAAGGTGAAAAATATATCCGTTGAAGATTATGTGAGCAAGGAAGAACTGGCCGTAAAAATTATAGAACGACATGTCGAAAAACAACGCGTACACCTGAAAACATCCAATGTCATTGTTTCAGGTGGTTATGGTGTAGGCTCTGAAGAAGACTTTAAAAAGCTCTTTGAGCTGGCAGGCCTGCTTGGTGGTGAAGTAGGGGCCTCAAGAGCCGCCATCGATGCAGGGTACGTCGAAAGGGAACGACAGATCGGCCAGACAGGCCTTACGGTACGCCCAAAGCTTTATATCGCCTGTGGCATTTCCGGTCAGATACAACACCGTGCCGGAATGGACAAGTCGGCCCTGGTCATCTCTATAAATACCGATCCTGATGCTCCCATTAATAAAATCGCCGATTATGTAATCATTGGAAAGGTATCAGAGGTAGTTCCGAAAATGATTAAATACTACAAAGAACACACAAAATAACAGATAAATATGAGGTAATAGACATTAGTCTTGAACAACTCAAACAGATAACTGATAACTAGTAACTGATAATGGCAAATTATTTCACTGAAATTGAAGACCTTAAATTTCATCTCCACCACCCTTTGATGAAAAAAATTGTTAATCTCAGGGAAAAAGGTTTTGTGGATGAGCGCAGCTATGATTTTGCTCCCCACGATTACGAAGACACCCTCGATACCTATGAGAAAGTCATGGACATTGTAGGGGAAATATGCGACACCATCATTGCACCCAATGCCAAATCTGTTGACACTGAAGGCCCTTTGCTCGAAAACAATGAAGTGAAGTACGCCCGGGGCACCCGCGAAAATTATGACGCCCTGGTGCAAGCCGGCCTCATTGGAATGACCCTGCCTCGAAAATACGGTGGATTAAACTTTCCGATAACAGCCTACATCATAGCCGGGGAAATGATATCCCGTGCCGATGCTGGTTTCGCCAATATTTGGGGATTACAGGATTGTGCAGAAACCATTCATGAATTTGCATCGGAAGACCTTAAGGACAAATACCTGCCCCTGTTCAATAAAGGGGCCACGGCAGCCATGGATCTCACTGAGCCAGATGCCGGTTCAGACCTACAGGCGGTACAACTTAAAGCAACCTATGACAGTGATAAAGACACCTGGTTCCTGAATGGGGTGAAGCGCTTTATCACCAATGGCGATGCGGACATCTCACTGGTGCTGGCGCGTTCAGAAGAAGACTCACTGGATGCCCGGGGTTTATCCCTGTTTTTATATGATCGCAAGGAACGGGCTGTGACCATTCGCAGGATAGAAAAAAAACTGGGCATAAAAGGTTCGCCAACATGCGAACTGGTATTTAATAATGCCCCGGCATACCTGATAGGCAGCCGTAAAATGGGATTGATTAAATATGTCATGACCTTGATGAACTCGGCACGGCTGGGTGTTGGAGGGCAGGCCATCGGCATTTCTGAAGCGGCTTATCAGGAGGCCATGACTTATGCAAAAAAAAGGGCACAGTTTGGCAAACCCATCATCCAGTTTCCGGCAGTTTATGAAATGCTCACCAACATGAAAGTGAACATCACTGCCTTGCGTTCGCTCATGTATGAGACAGCCCGCATGATCGATATCTACAAAAGTTACATTGAAATTTCAACCGAGCGAACCCTGACCAGGGAGGAACGGACAGAAATGAAAGAAAATAACCGGTCGGCAGATGTCTTCACGCCGCTTCTTAAGCTCATGGCTGCTGAAAACAGTAATCGCATCGCCTACGATGCCCTACAGGTACATGGAGGCGCCGGATTCATGAAAGATTTTCCCATCGAACGAATCTTCCGCGATGCGCGAATCACGTCCATCTATGAAGGCACATCGCAGCTGCAGGTATTGGCCGCAATAAAGGGGGTGACCACCGGTGCTTATCTAAAAAAGATCCATGAATATCAGGAAATAGAAGTACGCCCCGAACTGGAATACCTGCGACGCAAACTTGCCAAAATGAATCAGGGCTATGAGAAAATCACTAATTATGTAAAGAAAGCAGATGATGATGAATTCCTTGATTTCCACGCCCGCAGGCTGGTTGAAATAGCAGGAAACATCATCATGGGCCACCTGTTAGTTCTTGACGCCATGCGAGACAACAAGTATAAATATATTGCAGAACTTTTTATTAAAGCGGCAACAGCGGAAAATAAACAAAAGACGGATTACATCAGGCGATCTGCCCTACGCGATCTGGATACCTTTAAGCAAATCACTGCGGAACAAGTCGGTTAGGTGGGGGGGAATTTCCCGGCACATACCAAATCGCTCAGCCTGTCGATCTCCTTTTGGAGCTCATTAATATCTTCCAGCCGGTTCAATTGACGGGCATCTTCAATTTTATGCTCCAATTCCACAATTTGCAAAGCGATTTTAGCACTGTTGATATCAACAGCATTCCTGTAAGGTGACTCCAGCTCACACTTTTCCAGGTATTCCATGGCTTTGGCCAGATATTCAATTGATTTCTTCATTTCAATTATTCTTAATGATCGTTTATTTTTCAACAATTCTTTACTCTTCGGAAAATTAGACTACTATTCGCAAAATAACAATGATTTTTATCATAGTGGAAATTGCCAACATGCAGACAACCCTAAAAATGCAGGCCGCAAGAGAAACCTCCGCGCTGTTTTCTTGCTTTATCACGCACATTTTGTCTTGCTTCTTGCTTCTTGCCTCTTTTCCCTTTATTCTTATCTTTGCTAAACCACATACGATCAAACCGATGAACAGACGTACCGCCTTCAGAAACATCACGTTGGCCACGGGCGCAGCAGTTACCCTGCCTGCCTGGTCATGTAACTGGAAAAGTGCCGAACTTCCTGAAAGTACCTGGCTCTCGCCCGGACAGGCCGTAACCCTGGAAAACATGGTGGAGGCCATCATTCCCGAAACAAACATCCCCGGTGCAAAAAGTCTGGGAGTAAATCACTTTGTAGAGCTCATGGTGGCTGACTGCCATGATGAAACCGACCAGATAAATTTTGTTCGGGGCCTGGAGGCTATTGAGAAGCTGGCTCAGCAAGCTTACCAAAAAATATTTACCGACTGCGCTACTGAACAAAAAGAAGTCCTTCTGGTTATGCTGGAACAATCGGAAAATGAAAAAGACAAGGACTTTTACCTGATGGTGAAAAAGCTCACCATACAGGGATTTCTTTCCTCAGAATACATCATGACCAATCACAGTAATTACCAAATGGTGCCCGATCCATATAACGGTTGCTCCAATGTTAACAATGCATAAATATTATGTCAGTTGGCTGTTAGCATAACCGTAGCAAGGTATTGGTCAGCAAAAAAAGGCGGCGAAAAATGGATCAAACATGAACATTAGAAACAGACATAAAACGGCTTAACACATGGCTAATTTAGCAATAGATGCAATTAAGAATATCACCTACGACGCCATCGTTATTGGCTCGGGAATCAGTGGTGGATGGGCTGCTAAAGAACTGACCCAACAAGGGCTAAAAACCCTGGTATTGGAGCGGGGTCGCGATGTAAAACATATCATCGATTACCCCACGGCAAATATGCATCCCTGGGAGTTTGAACACCGGGGTCAGATGCCATTGACAGAACGCATGGAAAACCCGGTGGCCAGCCGGAGTAGCATTTTCAGTGAAGCCACGCAACACTTTGCGGTGAGGGACGCCGAACACCCCTACATCCAGGAAAAACCTTTTAACTGGATACGCGGATATCACGTAGGCGGAAGGTCACTGCTTTGGGCCCGGCAAACCCAGCGGTGGAGTGACTTTGACTTTGAAGGACCTGCCCGCGATGGCTTTGCCGTAGACTGGCCCATCCGCTATCAGGACATTGCGCCATGGTACAGCCATGTTGAAAAATTTGCCGGTGTATCGGGAAATAAGGACGGATTGCCCCATTTACCCGATGGGGAATTCCTCCCGCCAACAGGAATAAGTTGTATAGAGACTTATTTTCAGGAGCAGGTGGCCAAATTTTATACCGACCGCCAGATAATTCAGGGGCGGTGTGCCCACATTACTGATCCGCAACAAATACATATAGACCAAAACCGCAGCAAATGCCTGAACCGAAAACTGTGTTCACGGGGTTGTCCGTTGGGAGGTTATTTTAGCAGTAATGCCTCCACCCTGCCCACTGCGATGAAAACAGGCAACATGGAACTGCGACCGCATTCCGTAGTACATTCCATTATTTATGATGAACAAAAGGAAAAAGCTGTAGGTGTAAGGGTCATTGACGGACAAACAAAAGAAATGCATGAGTTTTATGCAAGTATCATTTTTGTAAATGCCTCTGCGTTGAACTCAAACCTCATCCTGCTCCACTCTACTTCCGGGCGTTTTCCTCATGGCTTGGGCAATGACAACGGCCTCCTGGGTAAATATATTTCCTGGCATAACTACCGTGGCCGGGTGTCTGCGCGTTATGAAGGCCTTCAGGGTAAAAAAGTAGAAGGACAGGTCCCCAACTATGGTTACCTGCCTCGCTTCCGCAATGTTTTGAAGCAGGAAACAAATTTCCTGAGGGGTTATGCCGCTGGCGTGGCGGGTGGCAGGGGAATGAGCCGAGACAGCAGCGGCCTGGGAGCCAGTCTGAAAGACAACCTGCTCCATCCCACATTGAGCGATCAATGGGGCATCACGGCCTGGATGATGGGGGAATGTGTTCCATTGGAACAGAACCAAGTGACACTCGATGCTGAAAAAGTGGATCCTTTTGGCATCCCCCAACTACGCATTTCCGCCGACTGGGCAGAAAACGATGATAAGATGGTGAAAGACTTTGAAGAACAACTCACTGAAATGTTTGAAAAAGCCGGATTTACAAATATTGAGGCCCGTGATTCGCACAGCGCCCCTGGTTCAGACATCCATGAAATGGGTGGC
>JAOUKJ010000243.1 GCA_029882675.1 Cyclobacteriaceae bacterium | reverse complement strand
AAAAATATGCTTTGATCTTAGTATAATACTATTTATATTTCATAACAGATAACCAAATAAATATTTATGAAAAGATGTTTACTAATCGTCTTCCTGATGATTGGATGCGGGGTCTTGGTATGGGCACAGCGTACAGTCAACGGAAAAGTCACCAGTGGGGAGGACGGGACAGTCATTCCCGGGGTGAATATTGTGGTTGTAGGAACACAACAAGGGGCTATCACAGACATGGATGGAAATTACAGTCTGGAGGTGCCTGAAGGAGCAAGCCTGAAATTTTCGTTTATTGGTTACGTCGATCAGCAGATAACGGTAGGCAACCGGTCAGTGATTGATGTGGTACTTGAAGTGGATGTTACGGAATTGCAGGAAGTGGTGGTCACTGCTTTAGGTGTTGACAGGGCTGTTCAGGCCCTGGGGTATTCGGTGACCAATGTTTCAGGTGAAAATTTAACGGAGGCCAGGGAGATTAACCTTGGTAATGCGCTGTTAGGCCGTGTGGCCGGCGTCAACATTACTTCACCATCATCAGGCCCTGCTGGTGCCACTAGAATACTGATCAGGGGTAATAAATCATTGAATGGAGAAAATCAGCCCCTGATTGTTGTGGATGGTGTGCCGATGGACAATTCCAATTTTGGCCAGGCAGGTATTTGGGGAGGTCGCGATGAAGGTGATGGATTAAGCAGTATCAGTCCGGATGATATCGAGTCGATTACTGTGCTGAAAGGAGCCAATGCTTCCGCACTTTACGGTTCACGAGGAGGAAATGGGGTCATCAATGTAACAACCAAAAGGGGGGCAAAAAGAAAAGGTGTTGGTATTGAGTTCAATTCGAACTATGTGTTTGAGAAAATGTATGATCAGACTGACCTTCAGACCGTATACGGATCGGGGGGCTACGTCAATGGTGTTTCTCAAAAACCAGGAACTTCAGGACAGGCTTTTGGTTGGGGTAGAAATTCCTGGGGACCGAAGCTGGATGGCAGCTCTGTAATTCAGTTTGATGGTGAGTCAAGGCCCTATTCTTATACAGGAAACAACTTTGAGAAATTCTTTGAGACCGGCCACTCCGTGTCTAATACCTTGTCTTTGAGTGGCGGAGGTGAACAACAGACATTTCGGTTTTCCGCTACCGACTTACGAAACACAGCTATTGTACCCAACTCGGGTTATGAAAGGACAAACCTGACATTGTCCACCAACAGTAAGTATTTTGATAAACTTACATTGGACGCGAAGATTATGTACTCCAACGAACAGGCGAAAAACCGGCCGAGACTTTCCGACTCACCCAGTAATGCCACTCAGTCTATTTGGTATATACCCAACAATGTTGAAGTGATGAGTTACTATGGTCCGGAAGATAAGCCGGGATCTATACCGGAAGGGCTGGATCCTGCGATGTATGTGATTTATGGTCAGGGTGGAGATCCGCGGATACCGGGTATGGAATGGCTGCCTGCAAGCAACAACTGGGGGCAAAACCCATATTGGTCCACTTATACGGAAATAAATGACGACACGAGAGACCGGATAATCGGGACGACATCACTTCACTTTGAGATCACCGACTGGCTTTTTGCTTCAGGCAGGATCGGGATGGACTGGGCCACGCGAAGAGATGTTTCGCTAACCCCGGAGGGTACAGGATACCAATTGGGTGGATCACGGCAGGAAGGAGAAGACCGAAACCGGGAAATAAACCTGGATTGGATGATCGGGGCAGATAAAACTTTTGGTGAAATTGGCGTAAATGCTTTTGTTGGCGGCAACAAAATGTCTCAATATTGGGAATATATTGCGGCACAAGGTAATGGCTTCAATGTTCAGTTTTTTCCGGCCATTAGTAATACAGCCTCCCGAAACTTTTCGTATGACTATTCAGAGCGGGGTATCAATTCCCTTTTTGGCTCTGCTGAAGTCAACTATAATGGATTGGTTTACCTGACTGTTACCGCCAGAAACGACTGGTTTTCCGTATTGAACCCGGATCAAAACAGCATACTTTACCCATCAATAGGTGCAAGTTGGATATTCTCGGATACATTTACCGGTCTGCCGTCCTGGCTGAGTTTTGGTAAGTTGAGGGCATCATGGGCACAGGTAGGTATTGTAACGATCAATCCGTACCAGACCAATTTCGAATACGGACTCAGGGGAGAAAGCCATCTGGGGCACCCCATGGCCAGTATTTCCGGAGCATTTGGGTTTGCTTCAACATTGCCTAACCAATTTATAAACCCGGCCTTATCAACTGAGATTGAGGCAGGTCTGGATATTAGGGTACTGGAAGGTAGGGCAGGATTGGACATTACTTACTACGACCAGCAGACCACCGATGACATTGTACAGCAGAGTATATCTCTGACCTCGGGTTTTGGTGCTACTCGCATAAACATAGGCAAAATCACCAATAAAGGCCTTGAGTTACTTTTGACGGGCAAGCCGGTAGAGGAACCGTTAGACTGGGAAGTCTCATTTAATGTTTCATATAATAAAAATGAGGTAGTCTCATTGGTTGAAGGGATTAATGCGATTGTGGGCGAAGAACCCAGGACGAGAAACGTGGTGATTATGCATATTGTCGGTGAGCCTTATGGTACGATTACCGGGCGTGTACAAGCTACCGATCCTTCCGGGAACCTGGTGTATGATAATGAAGGGTGTGCTGTTCCCAATTCTGCATTCGTCCCGATTGGATATGGTGTACACCCATGGTCGGGAGGTATAAACAACGCATTGGGTTTTAAAAACTTCCGTTTGGAGTTTCTTGTTGATTTTAAAAGGGGTGGGGATATCTTCTCAGGCACCAATCTGAGAATGACGCAGAACGGAAAGACACAGCAATCGCTCATTGGCCGTGCAGGTGAGGAACCATTGCACATCAAAGGGGTGGAAAATACAGGAACAGAGGATGAACCGGTTTGGACACCTGTTGACAGAGACCTTACGCCCGATGAAGCGCGGATCTATTGGAGCAGGCTGGGTGACCAGTCCAGGGGTATTTCAGACTATTGGATATACGATGGTTCATTTTTGAAGCTAAGGCAGCTGGTACTGGGATACAGGTTCCCGGGCAGCCTGCTTCAAAATACACCTATCCAAAACCTGAACTTGTCCTTTGTAGGCAGGAACCTTTGGGTCATTAGCAAACATATCGATAATGTTGATCCCGAATCGGGCTACTCTACCAATGGGGGGGCACAGGGCCTAGAGTATTTTGCCTTGCCTGCTGTGCGCAGCTTTGGTTTTAATGTGCGAATAGGTTTTTAACCTTTAAAGAAAATGAAAATGAACTATTCATATAAAATAATACTGAGCATTCTTATTGTATTTGCTCCAGGTATTGCTTGTGATACGGAAGATCTTCATGAGATGAATATTAATCCGGAGGCACTCAATGAGGTCAATATGAATTTTGTATTTACTGCCGCCGAATTGAGTGTTGCTTCAGGAGGTTTTGCGGGAGACAACCGCTATATTGACTGGAGAACCAATATCGGGTATTGCAGTTATTTTGTTCAGCACCTGGCCAGCACCAGCACCAGCGGGCTTACCGGTTCTGACAAGTATTTTGAAAACAATGAGGCCTGGAGTGCACCATGGGCTTTCTGGTATGGTGATGTTGGTAAAAACCTCGCGTTGATATTCAGCGAAACCGGCCCGGGGGGATTTGAGGAAGGCAGGAGGAAAAATACGGTTGCTGCATCAAAAATTCTTTGGGCATTGAATTTTCACCGTTTGACTGACTTTTATGGCAACATCCCCTATAAAGAGGCTTGCCAGGGAACCGAGGGTGTGTTTTTACCTAAATATGACACACAACAGTCTGTTTACACAGACCTGTTTTCAAAGTTGTCTGAAGGGGTAAGTGAAATAAGTACGTCAAACGATGATGATGGATTTGCCGCTGCTGATATTATTTATGATGGCGACATCAATAAATGGAAAAAATGGGGCAATTCATTGATGTTACGTCTGGCCATGCGGATTTCCAATGTTGATCCTTCTACTGCGGCTACCTATGTAACGCAGGCGGTCAGTGGGGGAGTGTTTTCGAGCAATGACGACAATGCCTGGGTGCCTATGGCTGACGGACCAGGAGAGTGGGTAAACCAAAACGGTATTTCCAGGGCATTTCAACCGGGCGATGGTGGACATTCAAGGGTAATGAGTAAAACACTGATTGATTTTTTGAAGGGCGCAGACCCCAACAATCCGTCAGACGTCGACCCACGATTGTTTATTTTGACCGAAGGGATCCACGGAAATACCAATCCTGTTGATCAGGAGGGTATGCCTAATGGATTGGATGAAGCCGGCCTTGATGTCTATACTGGAATACCTAATTCATCACCCGGAGCATTATTTACACAAGTCAATATGTTATTGTTGGATGACAGTGATCCCTATCAGCTGATGAATTATGCTGAAGTTTGTTTCCTGATGGCTGAGGCCATTGAAAGAGGAATAGGTACTGTGCCCGGCACAGCACAGCAGCATTATGAAAATGGTGTAAAGGCTGCCATGCAGATGTACACTCCATTAGATGCATCACTCGATGTTTCCGATGCTAAAGTGGCTGTGTACCTGGCCAAATACCCTTATGGTGGAGGAGGCGTAACAGGCGGCGAATCAAAACTGGAACAAATTGGATACCAAATGTGGGTGAGTAAATTTATGAATTGGTGGGAGGCCTGGTGTGACTGGAGAAGAACCGGTTATCCGACACTGGAGGCTGTCAATTATCCCGGAAGTGGCAGCCCGGGGGTGATTCCGACAAAACTCAGAGTACCCATAAGTGAAGCGGCCATAAATGGTATAAATTATGATGCGGGAGCTACCAAACCAGACTCTCCGGTAGGAAAAGTTTGGTGGGATCAATAATGATCAAATTACTTTTTCTCATAGCAATTTGATACGGCTTTTGGACAATTGTCCAAAAGCTATTTTCCACCCTGCATGTTTAGTGCAGGGTGTTTTTTTGTTACGGAAAGCTAGAATCCATATTCAGTCGTCCTTTAATCCCGGAGCTCTTCTCAGTGGTAAATTCGTGGCACGAGGGCCGCTTCCAGCTAAGATATTTTCCCGCCTCCGCCGGGGGCGGGAAAATATCTTTTTCTTTAATACCTAAAATACACAAGCGGATTTTAGGTATTCTTTTTAAATTACTTTTTTCATTATCATCATTTATAGTTTATTTAATGTTTTAAAAGCAAAACCGAACATGGCCATATCTCCTCAGATCGTAAATCCCAAATTCACTGCTGCCTTTGTAGACACTTATGGGTTCACCAAAGAGGAGTATGACCTGCTTCTGTCATACTTTGAAGTAAAGCATTTAAAGAAAAAGGACTTTTACGCCAGGGCGGGAACAGTTTGCAATCATAAGGCCTATGTAAACAGGGGATGTTTGCGAAACTTTACAATTGATGAGCAGGGCCGTGAACGGACGTTGTTTTTTCATTTTGAAGACTGGTGGGCGGGTGACTTTGATAGCTATTACTCAGGCAAACCATCAGCCTGTTATTTCCAGGCACTGGAAGACTGTGAACTGTTGGAGATCACAAAAGAAAACTTTTCTTACCTGGAATCCATGATCCCGAAACTCGGCCTTTGGGTCGCCCATAAGCATACCAGAAAGGCGATGGCCAACAGCCAAAAAATGATGGAAATAAAGACGCTTTCCCTCCAGGAGCGCTATAATAGATTAATGTGCCAGGAACCTGAAATTTTTAACAGGGTTCCTCTCCAATACATTGCCTCATACCTGAATGTCGAGCCACAGTCACTTAGCCGGGTACGTAAGCAAATTCAATGTAAAAAATAACGACCTGTTTCTTTTTTAACATAGGTTAATAATTCCGGGCTGTGCTTTCGTTAGTTTTGACAAACAAACTATTGTACAACCAAAACATTACCTATGGAAACCATGAACCAGGTGGAAGTCAACCCATCAAAAATCTTACAGGTAGGGATGGGTTTTTTTGCATCCAAGACCTTATTATCCGCAGTAAATATGCAATTATTTACCCGGCTTTCCGGTAAAGAGATGACCGGTACACAGCTGAAAGAAGCCCTGGGCCTTCACGAAAGGGGCCTCTATGATTTTTTAGATGCGCTTGTTGCCCTGGGATTTCTACAGCGGACAGGACTGAAAGACAGCGCACTATACAGTAATGCTGAAGAAGCGGAAATATTCCTGGATAAAACCAAACCCAGCTATGTGGGGGGTATACTGGAAATGTCCAATAACAGGCTTTACGGATTTTGGAATGACCTGGAAGAGGGTCTTCGAACAGGCCTTCCCCAAAATGAGATCAAAGGCAGGGATAAGGGACTT
>JAOUKJ010000858.1 GCA_029882675.1 Cyclobacteriaceae bacterium | reverse complement strand
GAAATCAAATAACGGGGAAATATTTCAGAAACAATCTGCTCTATCCTGAACCCTGTCATAAAGATAAATTTTGTTAAAGCTGATTTCTTACATACACGAAACAAATGCAGTCCCGAGATGTCTGGCATTTTAATATCGACAAAAGCAATATCATATTTTACGTTATTTAACCTGGAAGCAGCATCTTTACCTGTGTAAACCACATCCGCATCATAACCTTCAATCGCGAGCACCATAGCCAGGCCGTCAGCAAGATCTTTGTTATCATCAACAATCAATATTTTCTTACTATTGCTCACTTAATCCATCCTGCAATGGAATCCACAGTGTAACTGTTGTACCCATTCCCACTTCCGAAATGACCTCTACTCCACCATTGTGTTGTTGCATTATCTGCAACACTGTTGGCATTCCTAAACCAACTCCAAAGCCTTTTGTTGAGAAAAGTGGCTCAAAGATTTTATTTTTAATGTCGTCTGGCATTCCGCACCCGGTATCTTTAAAAATTATTTTTAATTTTTCACCTGTTTTCTCAGTCGTCACTGATAAAGTCGCTCCATCCAAAACACGCATACTATTCTTTTCATCCTGCATAGATTGACAGGCATTATCAAAAACATTAATGACTGCGCGACGCATAACATCAACATCAATAAATACTTTTTCATCTAAAGATGAAATATTTTTTAATAATAAAATACCTTTAGGAATGACCTGCTCCTCCAACACAGAAGCCAGCCATGTTCCTATTTCAACCGATGACAGCGTGACAGTGCCAATACGGGTATAATCAAGAAGCTCATCTATAATACGGTCGCAGCGACCAATATTTCTTTCAATCCTCGCGATAGCCTGTTGTAATTTTTCATCATTAGGACTCGATAATTTCTGTATCACATATAATGATGGCGTCATTGCTCCTAACGGGTTACGAAGCTCATGTGATACTGTAGCGGTTAACTGCCCGAGCGTTGCAAGTCTCTCTTTACGTATCAATTCATTTTGAGCATCTTTTAATTCACTTGTTCTTTGCTCGACCAAATGTTCGAGCTTATCTCTGTATTTTTCCAGTTCATCAAGCGCATGTTGTTTTTCGGTTATATCGATACCTACAGAAACAACATATTCAACTTCGCCTCTCTCATCGACTAACAAACTATTTGCCCAATCAATGTAATAATATTTACCTTCTTTACTTACCCAGTAGTTTTTATATGTACCTGTATTTTTTTCAGGATTATTTATTAAGCCGGAAAATGCTTCAACGTATATTTCTTCTGCGCTTTCTCTTGGCAACACGGTATCCCAGGGATATTTATTTTCAATTTCAGCAAACGTATAACCACTAATTCTTTCACATTCATTATTAAAACGTACTATTCTGCCTTTGTTATCAAGAACTAAAACCAAAGCGCCCGCCGACTCTAATACTGCGTTTATAAAATTTCGTTCTTTTGTACGGGCCTGTTCCAATAAATTCCTATCGGTGACATCCAGTACGGTACCAATCATTCGAATTGGAGCACCAGATGCATCACGATAGACTTTACCTTGTTCCTGAACATCACGGATATTTCCATCAGGATGAATAACACGATGCT
>JAOUKJ010000004.1 GCA_029882675.1 Cyclobacteriaceae bacterium | reverse complement strand
TTGGCAGGTATTGACTATTTTTCGATCTCCTCATACCCCACCCGAAGGATTATATACCCAATCATTCCAGAAACTGCCGTTATCAGGATCAATATGGTGAAAACCGTCCAAGTGAATTCAGCCTGGTTTATGATTATTTTGAACAACCAGGCACATATACTAATTAACCCAATGATGGCCCCAATGACAGCGCTAATTCCGTAATAAATAGCAATTCCTCCGTTTATTCCGTTGATTGTTTTCTTGTTCATGCTCTGCGTGTTTTGCGTTTAATAAAACCTGTTAGCCATGACGAACAGTTTATAATGTTCCATGCGTAAACAACCACCTCTGCCCACTACAATTTAGAATTTTTTTTTTACTTATGCCAATAAAAGTTGTAAACAGCCCCTCATGGGCGTTGAGGGACAGGATCGGCTACTCGACTGCCTCCAGTTTCTTAATTCTCGTCCGATTTTTTTACTTCCCATAATATGGTGTTAGAATTCCCATTGCTTTCAGTGTAATTAAAGCTGTGTTGTCATTTTCAAACAGGTGTTAACAGGGTACGCATGACCCTGTACAACCGTGATGTATTAATTGATCGTATATAAACCTGTTTTTAACCATTACGTATATACAACCAATCATTGTTTGATATGTCAATCACATGACATCCAACTAAAAATGAAAGCAGTAGTTTGTGAAAAATACGGCCCGGCAGAAGTACTCCACATGAAGGAGGTGGAGAAACCAGTCCCGAAAGACAATGAGGTACTCGTAAAAATAATAGCCACAACGGCCCATATTGGTGATACAAGAATCAGGGGTCTTAACGTACCGTTCTGGCAAAAGCCATTTATACGTATATACCTGGGATTATTAAGACTCAAACAACCAATCCTCGGAATGGAGATGGCCGGTAAAATTGAAGAAACAGGTAAAAACGTTAAGAAATATAAAAAGGACGACCAGGTCTTCGCCTTGTTGTTTCCGGGTAAAAAACCGTTTGGTGGTTATGCTGAATATAAATGCATGCCCGAAGATGGGTTTTTGGCGACAAAACCCAACAATATGTCTTATGAAGAAGCTGCTACCCTCCCTGCTGGCGGTGTGACAACGTTGATTTTATTGAGAAAAGCCAAAATCAGCCCTGGGCAGAAAGTACTTATATATGGCGCTTCCGGTAGTGTGGGGACAACTGCGGTACAGATTTCAAAACACCTTGGGGCAGAGGTAACGGGCGTTTGTAGCACAAAAAACCTCGAACTGGTAAAATCGCTGGGGGCAGATAAAGTGATTGACTATACCACTACAGACTTTGCCCAAAGTGACGAGACTTATGATTTGGTTTTAGATGCTGTTGACAAACTATCAACTTCAAAGGGGAAAAAAATTCTGAAGAAATCAGGAAAATACCTTAATGTGGGCCGGGATTCCGGTTCCCGGAAAGACGTAAAAAGAGAACAACTACTATATCTGAAGGACTTGGTAGAGCGGGGAAAACTACGTGCTGTCATAGACAGTCGTTACCCACTTGAACAGATTGTGGAGGCCCACAGGTATGTAGAAAAAGGGCATAAAAAGGGAAATGTGGTCATTACTGTTGGCAACCCTGATGAATTCTAATCTCCATGAAAGCAGCAGAAAAAACAACAACCCCCGGCTATTTATTACTTTTGTTTGTGCTGGGATTTGGCATGTTTATGTTCACCCGGACCGGCCATATAGTACCGTATTTTGACTTTGCCATACTGTTGGCGCCGGTTATTATTTTAAGGTTTAGCAGAATCCAACCGCTAAAAAGGGGAACATGGCTTACTTTATTGGGCTTTCTTTTAAGCATGAATATCGCCTTGTGGGGACTGTTTAAGTTCGACAACGAAACACTTACTGTTACTTTTGGCCTGATAAGAAGTTCCTTACTTGCTGTTATTTGGTTTTTGCCCTTTTTTGTTGACCGGTTGATATACCCAAAAATTTCTAATCAGGGCATATTGCCATCATTAATATTCCCGGTCGTTACTACGGCCATTTTTTACCTGTCCTCACTGGAAGGCCCCTTTGATGATGGAGGAGGGACAACGAGTACTTTTGGGTTTGTTTACAGAAGCCTTGTTTTTATGCAGGTACGTTCATTGTTTGGCATCTGGGGACTGGTATTTATGCATTCGTGGTTTGTTTCAATAGTCAACCATTTTTGGGAAAATCAGTCCGGTTGGAAGATGATCAAAAACCCCGTGATATTGTATATCTCCATCATGCTCATGTTGTTTGTTTATGGAACCATAAAGACCTCCACTATATGGTCGTCAAAGCAGGAGACTGTAAAAATAGCTGCTGTTGTTCTCGTTCCGAAAAACAAAGAGGCCGTGCCCATGTCGAGGATTTTTAATTCAAAAACCACCTCGCCGTTCGGGGAAACAATATCACGGATTGAGAATTTAACAAAAGCTGCGGCAGATGCAGGAGCCAGGATTGTTTCTTTTCAGGAATTTGCAATGGTCATCAAGCAAGCGGATGAACCAATACTCATAGAGCAGTTTCAAATAACAGCCAGAGCGAACAATGTGTTTTTGAGTATAACTTATGCCTTTTTCTCAAAAGAAGGAAAAGGCAAAAACAAGCACCTCTTTATAGATGACAACGGCAAAATATTATTGGACTACACAAAACGCTACCTGCTCGGGTTTGGGCCTTTTGGAGAAACAGGTGTGTTTGAAAAAGGGCCGGAAGTAATACAGTCAACAGAGACGCCTTATGGCAAAATAGGCATAGCTGTTTGCCGGGACATGGCTTTTTCTTCGTTCATCAGACAGGCCGCCAACGACCAGGTTGACATCATGCTTGCACCATCATACGACTGGCCTGAAAGCAGGTCTGCATGGTACATTACCAGCGCGGTGGAAAATGGGTTTTCACTTGTGCGCCCCACGTATAATGGCTACTCATATGCGTCAGATTTCCATGGAAATGAGTTGGCTTTTATGCATTCAGATCAAACGACATCGGGTGTTATGTATGCTGATGTCCCTGTAAAAGGCATACGGGTTTTGTACCCTGTAGTGGGTGATTGCCTCGGATATCTGAGTCTGGTGGGTATGGTTGCCATCATTGGGTTGGCCTGGGCACGGAAAAGAAAATCGTAAGCTTGGACAAATCAAAAATAACCCGATTCATCTCATTTCCATAAGTTATACATACACAAAACGGTTGTTGAGCAATTCGAAAAAGTGGTTTTCTATAAATTAAAAGGTAGGATTAGTATTATCCGCTCAGGCAGGGCAAATGACTTGAACAAAAATATTATATTGTTATATTTGACATCAAATATAACAACTATGAAAAGTGTACTCGCCCTCTTGTTTATTGCAATACTGCTGGTCAGTTTTGAGATTCAACCAGAACATGGTTCTGAAAAACCGGAGAAAGTAAAAATGTTGAAGGCCCTCATCATTGACGGGGAAAACAACCATGGTGTTTGGCCACTGACTACCATACTGCTGAAAGACTATCTGGAACAAACCGGATTGTTTGAAGTGGACATTGAACGGACGGCCTATACCTGGCAAGGTGGAGCACTCGACAAAAAAGCCCTTGGGGTAAAAGACGCCAAAGAACTGCTCACTTTATACCCGCTACCTGATGGAAAGAAAACAACTGCGGTGGACCAGCCCATCCCGGATCCTGACTACAGTCCTGATTTCGCAAAATATGATGTAGTGGTGTCCAATTTTGGGGCCAGGGCCTCCGACTGGCCCGATGCCACCCAAAAGGCCTTTGAAAAATACATGGCCAAAGGCGGAGGCCTTGTCATTGTTCATGCGGCCAACAATTCCTGGGCAAAATGGCCGGAGTACAATGAGATGATCGGCGTAGGGGGCTGGGATGGTCGCAATGAAGAAAGCGGCCCCTTTGTGTATTACGACAACGCAAATAAGTTGCACCACAACACTTCCGAGGGAAAGGGTGGTGGACATGGGCCACAGCATGAGTACATTCTCCAAACAAGAGCCCCTGACCATCCGATTATGAAGGGCCTTCCTGAAAAATGGATACATACAAAAGACGAACTGTACCATCAGTTAAGGGGCCCGGCGAAAAACATGACCATATTGGCCACCGCATGGTCTGACAGCGAAAAAAGAGGTACTGAAAGACATGAACCGTTGCTGTTCACCATCAATTACGGAAAAGGCCGTGTATTTCACACCGCCCTGGGCCACATGGACTACTCTATGGAATGTGTTGGGTTTATGGCCACCTTCCAACGCGGTGCCGAATGGGTAGCGACAGGAAAAGTAACACAACCGGTACCTGCTGATTTTCCAACAGAAAAGGCCGTAAGTTTAAGAAAATGGAAAAAAAGACATTAATCCAGTTATTGAGGCCCTGGCCTCAATAACTGAACATTTTAAATAACTATTCTGTCCTCATTTCATGCCTGTCCATCTCCTTTTCCCAGCTCTCCAGCAGGTTTGAAAGGCTGTCAGTCATAAGCCCTTGATCATCGAGAAGATTTTTTTCTTCCGAAATATCAGCGGACAAGTCAAACAAATACCGGGTGGTATCTATCCGTAAATATTTCCACTGTCCCAGCCTGACGGCCCTCCCCTTTTTAAACCGCCAGAAAAAGGGTCTTTCAGGCAAAGGTTGCTGATGATTTCCAGGTCGGATCAACGACAGGAAGCTACGGCCATCCAGTTGGTGACCGGACAATGCCTGCTCATTGACCAGTTGGGCCATAGTCGGGAAAATGTCCATGGAAAGTACGGTTTCGTCACTCACCCCCGGTTGTATCTGTCCCTTCCAGCTAGCAATAGCCGGCACGCGGTGGCCACCTTCCCACACACTCCCTTTCAGGCCGCTGAGCGGCAGGTTGGATCCCACTTTGGCCGCACCGTTGTCGGAACAAAAGATAATCAACGTGTTTTCCAGGAGTTGTTGGTCTTCCAGGTATTTAACAAGCACCCCTATACCTTCGTCCATCGCTTCAATCATTTCCTTGTAGGCCCCTTCACGGTCTTCCCGTGACCCCAGGTTATCAAACTCCCCAATGATTGTCCGGTCGGCCGGATCATTTCTTCCCTGATAGGGAAAGTGGGGGGCCTCATGGGCCATGTAAAGAAAAAAGGGGTTGTCCTTATTATCTGAAATAAAGTCAATCCCGGCCTTTGTAATAAGGTCGGTACTATAGCCCTCTTCCACTACCGTGTCTTTGTTCAGCCACCAGTCATAATGGCCTTCCTGGTCGATGTGGGAGTGGTAGTCGACATTGCCACTGACAAAGCCCTTAAAATAATCAAAACCGTGGTTTGTGGGTGAAAAGGCCGTATCGTACCCCAAGTGCCACTTGCCTGTAATGGCCGTTTTGTAGCCCTGTCCTGACAGGTACTCAGCCAGCGTAGTGGTACTGTGGGCCAGCCCGGTATGGCGGTGGTTTTTTGCGGTCACCACCCCCTCTATCCCTGCCCTTTGCTGGTAATTTCCGGTCATCAGTGCGGCCCGGGTGGGACTGCACACAGCCCCGTTAGAATGATAATCTGTAAAGCGGATCCCCGTCCGGGCCAGGGCATCGATATTGGGTGTTTTAATGCGGTCGTTTCCATAGCAGCCCAGGTCGTTGTACCCCAGGTCATCGGCCATGATCAGGATGATGTTGGGTTTGGTGGGCGTTTCCCTTTCTTTGTTATTTTTTATTTCTCTTGTACAGGCCGTGAAAACAATCTGGACAAGTAGTAAGAGATGTAGAACAGACCATTTTCTTTTCATAGGGCAAGGTTTTATACGGAGACAAATATCAAATATTATTTCCGGAAAGGAAACCAATTAATAGTGTATAAAATAATCACATCCGGATACTTCCGGTTCAGAATCATCATTTACAGTAGGACGTTTTTTTCAGTATTTTATTCAAACCCTCTTTGTCGAATAAAATTCTCCCAACTTTAATGTCCGACCATCCCTTTTTTAAGATGTATGTAAAAGCCGGCCGGTCGTTGATTAACTTACAATCTAAATAATAGTTGGAAATCTGCTCATTTGAAACACTTTTTAGTTCCTCAATATGAGTGGATATTATGAAAAATGAGTTGTGATACTTACTTAAACCTATTATTGTTGTTTTACAAATCTCAGAAGCATCTTCGATATTCGTACCACTAAAAAGTTCATCAAATACAGCAAAGCACCTCTTTCCATTTTCGGCACTTTTTAATACCTTTTTTAGATTCATAACCTCGGTCATAAAATGGCTATAACCGTTCAGGATATCGTCTCTTCTGTTAATTTCAATCGAAAAATTATTACAAAAGGGTATTTCTCCATATGAAGCAGGTATTCCTAAACCTAAATGTCCACAGTACATACAAAGTCCGACGGCCTTTAAAAAGGTCGATTTACCTGACATATTTGGGCCATTTAAAACCACTACATTACTACTTGTTTCAAAATCATTCCTGACTGGTGTATCGATCAAAGGATGAAATAATCCAACTAGTTTGATTCCTTTCTCATTAAAATTCGGAAAGACAAATTTATTATTGAGAATTCCCAGGTTTATTGATAAGTAAGCTTCGAATTGAAATAAGTCCTTCCAAAAGACAGAAATAGTGCCCTTTGATTTCAGGTCATTAATTTTTTTGGAAAGATGTATGATGTGTTTATCCTTTAGCCTGTGTTCCCTTACAAGACCCTCATATTTATGCAATTCGAATCCTGATAAAAAGAGTAAAATCCGCTTTATAACAGATTTGTAATCATCCGGGAACTGTGTTAGGTCCAGTCTCGAAAAATAATGCAAGTTCAGGCGATGAAAAAATAGTATTAATTGATTGAACTTTTTGATATATCGTGCTTTCTCACTTTTTGCAGTTAGTATTTTATACTTGAATGCTTTTTGAGATAAATCCTCAATTTTCTCATTATTTAAAAAATAATAGACCTCGGTTACGTAAATAACCGAATAGGAATATTTCTTTAATACATCCATGTTGGCGTTAAATCCTTTGAAAATATTTTGACGGTTGATTATCTCAGCTTTTGATTGTAAAGGGTTCTTTAAAATTTCAAGGATTTTTTGTTTTGTGAACATATTTAGAGAATAATTGAATATTGGTAAAACTTCACTTTCGATATTTAAGTCCTGTATATTGTTTATTTTCATTTTCTCTAAAATATATTTATCTTTTTAGCTTTTTTTCAAAAAACATGCCACTGTTTCCCGGTCAATTTTCTGATGTTTTTTTTATATATAAAATTCCCACCTTTGGGCTATCACCCAACTGAACTATATTTCATTGGTGGTCAGGCGGGCCTAATAAAAAGCTAAAAGTTTTTGAATCAGGTAGTGCTTCCCTTCCCCTTAAAACCGTCTTCCAACAAATCCTTTAGATAGTTAATGGCCCTAATGTTTGTAAACTTTTTATAGAAGATGACAGCCTTAAATCTCTGTTGGTATTTTTGAAAACAAAACTGTGTTGATGTGTCGAATTAACACAGTTAAAGGTTTACCAAATCCAATTTCCTTAAATGGAACAGTATCATTTTTTAAATCAACAAACTCCCTAACAATTTCTCCCGTATTCACTGAACCATTAGTAAGATCAATTCTTGCATCATTGTTGTACTGCATTCGTTTCATTCTGATTTTAAGGAAACCAAAACATCCCCCAACGCCCATTGCAGTGGGCATCGGGATGTATAAAGGATGTCTGTCAGTCCGAAGATACAATCAACTCTTGTAAAATCCGATATGGAATTACATACGTTTTTAAAAACAACTCAGTAAAAATTATTGACCGGAAAAAGATACTTAAACTAAAAATTGCATAGTTATTTTAACATTAATACATTTCAAAAATTTTATAACAAAAACTCAATTGATCAAATATGAAGAAAAATCCATTTTTTGTATTCTTAGGCTTTACTTTAATATTCACCATTCAATCCTGTAAAGAGGAGCTTCCTCCTCAATCCATCGATTATCGTAGCACCAAATTCGGTTCCGGTATATATATTGCCGGAAATAGTGGCTTCCCCACTGTTGATTGGGGAAGCGAAGAGGGTATGTTTTTGTTAAGAGGAGTTTATCAGGACATCAGTATACACGCAATTACAGGGGAAATTAGCTGGACCAATACGCTGCCACTAGGCGACACTAAAATTCAGGTCATTGCCCAAAATTCATTTGGTCAAGTCAGTGTTGACCTTACAATCACTTCCGTGATGGCCGGAAAATTTTTGGGAGCATTCAATACAGACCCCAACTCTACTGTTTTAGACCAAACGGGTTTAGAAATGGACTTCTTATCTGATGGCACATTTAAGGCTAGGTACAACACCTTTTTATCTAGTGATGGCTCTTATACTTTAAGTGCAGACAACACCACCATCAGCGGAACGTTCACCATGCCCGGGACGACTACCCTTTATTCCTTTGAGGGCATCATTAGTTATACTGCTACACAGAAACCTTCTATTACAGGCTACCTTAAGCAGGGTACCAGTACTACCTGGAGTGGATACTTCAAAGTAGACATGCAGTAATTAGTACAACATTGTCATTTTTGGAGATATTCAATCACCACCCACAAGCATCTGCCGAAGTCCCCGGAACCGTATTGAAGGGCAGGATTTGTAGGTGGTGATCCTGAATCTACACCTTCCCCATGACGATGGTGAGAGAATCTCCATGGTTTTTTCAAACCTGACAAGGTAGGGCCAGTCACACGGTGTTATTTCTGCTTCAATAACAATAATACGCGTTTTTTTTTACTCTAAACCCCTAAAATCACCACCTTTCCCGCCACATGCCCCTCATCCAGGTACTGCATGGCCGCTTTGGTCTCTTCCAGCGGGTACGCCCGGTCAATGACAGGGGTGAGTTTGCCCTCAGCAGCCAGTTGTCCCAGGAATTCCAGGTCCTTTGTATTCATTTGGGCTGAAACACTGCACATCTTTTTTCCCCTCTTTTGGGAGAGAAGATACCCAATGAGCATGGCCTGGAAGAGCTGCCGCATACTTCCACCGGCACAGGCATATATACCACTTGATGTAAGTGCATTTTTGTATTCAAACACCGACCGGTTGCCATTGGCCGCGTAGATCAGGTCGTATTTTTTATCCTTTTGGGTAAAATCTTCTTTCTTGTAGTCGATGATATGGTCGGCGCCTATAGACCTGACCATTTCGGTCTTGGCCGTACTGCACACGGCCGTCACTTCCGTCCCATAAGCTTTGGCTATTTGCACGGCAAAAGAACCCACCCCACCGGAAGCACCGTGGATGAGCACATTTTGTCCGGCCCGTATTTGCCCGTTGTCGCGCAGACCCTGCAGGGATGTAATACCCGCCACTGGTAGGGTGGCAGCCACCGAAAAGGACAATGCTTTTGGCTTGAGCGCCAGAGAACCCTCATCGGTGCAGACGTATTCTGCACAAGTGCCATAGCGTTTGTTTTTAATGGCCTCACCAAACACCTCATCACCCGGTTTTAGTTTGTGCACCTTTGGCCCCACGGCCTCCACTACCCCGGCCACATCGGCTCCTACCCGACCGGGTTTGGGCCTGAAAAAGCCCTGTATAAAGCGTATTAAGAAGGGGGATGCCCGCATCATCCGCCAATCCAGGGCATTGAGTGAGGCTGCATGTACCCTGATCAGTACTTCGTCGTTTTTGGGAACCGGCTTTTCAATCTCTGACAGTTGCAGAACTTCCGGCCCGCCGTATTGATTGTATGTGATAGCTTTCATGGTATAATAATGTCACCCCTTATGGGGTTCAATGGTAATATCGTTTTTTTAGTATAATAATGTCACCCCTTATGGGGTTCAATGGTTATGTCATTTTTTTGGTATAATAATGTCACCCCAATGGGGTTTTATTGGTCTTATTGTTTTATTGATTGTAATACCGGCCCTTTGGGCCATTGCCAGGCATACAATAAAAGAAGCACATGCTATTTCAATAATTCCGAAAAACAGGTAATATAACGTTGGGCCTGACATGGAACAGCGGGCTGTGAGCGTCGGTTCCCCTCACTTGTATTCATAGACTCTCCCGCTCATGCATTGGGTGTCAACAAGTGAGAACTGGATGGAGGTCCCGGGCGCAACCCTTCAAGGATTTGGAGCCCTTGAAGGGTTGGTTACAGGTCGCCTAATAAAATTCTACTACATGGGCGCTGACCGTGATGGTACGCTTAATGTAAAATGGTGGCACGCCACCTGCATGTTCTTCAGTAACTATATTCACCAGCGCCCTGGATCCACCGGTCAGATTGGCTTTTTCAACCATCTCGGCATAAGCATTTTGGTAAAGCTGCTTCTTGTTCAGACCACCAAAAATGAGGACATAGGTAACGTCATCGCTCCCACTCACCTTTTCCAGTACCCGGTAATTGTTTTCTGAAAGGTGCACCTGGGTATTGTTGGTATTGTGGTTCACCATTAGTGCAGCGTTCACGCCACATGATCCCAACAATGCAATTGATGCCATTGCCAGGAAAAGGATTGATATTCTTTTCATTGTATTAATTATTTATAGTTGTTTAGTAAAAAATCACAAACTCGTGTTGTTTGTTTTTCCCTGTTTACTCAACCTTAAAGGGTTTCGGCATATTCATATCTCAATATTTTTTATGTTTAATAACGCAATTTTCATGCCCCTTTTCAGCTTTCAAATTTCTCTTTTAACCCAAACAAATCGTAGGGCTGTTCGCTATAAGCATCATGAAACATATAGACCGTGAAGACGATGAAAGCGACAAATAGCAGCACAATCAGTATCTGGCCCCGAGTGGTTTTTTGAATGGGTTGTTTTGGTTGGCTTTCACAACTTCCGCCCGGGCACAGTTCGGGTTTGTTTTTGAAAAACAAGGGATAAAAAGCACAGCCCAGGCAAATGCCAAAAGCGGCCTCGAAAAAGAGGAACATCAGGCAGATCATACACAATATTCCGGATATGGGGCTCCAGGAATTGGATACCACCAGGTGGATAAATAAGACCAGAGCCATGCCGATACCAATAGACCAGGCAAATTTTTTCTGGGGTGCCGCCACATATTCCGGCGCCTGGTTGCGCACAATCAGCCGGCCCAGTATTAAGGTAGGGGCATATCTCGGGTTGACCAGCACCCGGACCACAATGTCGATCAGAAAAAAGGTGACCCCGTATTTGATCAGCGTGAAGTCCTGAACCAGGGAGGCCCGTTGAATGGCCATAAACATGATGAAGAACAGGACCCCGGCCGCTGCCCTGATCTCCCTTTCGTTGAGTACGGGGACACTGTAGCCTGGTACGTGTTCCCCAAAGTTGAATATTTTGTTCATTGTTGTTGGTTGTTATCAATATGTCACCCCTGCGGGGTTTAATGGTATTATTGTTTTTGTTATCAACATATCACCCCTATGGGGTTCAATGGCATTATTGTTTTTGTTATCAACATGGGACTACCATGGGATTCTCTTATCTAATATCTAAAATCTAATGTCTATATTTTTACCACCACATTCCCCCGCTTCCTTCCGGTCTCCACATAGCGGTGGGCTTCAGTCAAATCTTCCAGTGGGTATTCTCTGTCGATAATGGCCTTGATCTTTTCCTCTTCCACCAGTCCCCTAATGATCTCCAACTCCCGGTTTTTATTCACCGACATAGCCAGAATGGCCCGTTTTCCACCGCTAAGTCTGGTCCACAAAGTCTGCAGCAATGGGACGAAACCCGCCACCGTGACCAGGTAACGACCCCGTGGCTTCAGGGCCCTTTTGCAGCGCATAAATGTGCTTTTTCCCACCGTATCGAATATGATGTCGTACCGGCCTTCATGTTGTGTAAAGTCCTCGCAGGTGTAATCCACCACATGGTCGGCGCCCAGCGCTTTTACCAGCTCCATGTTTATTGCACTGCATACGCCCGTTACCTCGGCCCCATAGTATTTGGCCAACTGTACCGCATAAGTACCTATGCTCCCTGACGCCCCGTTGATCAGTACTTTGTCGCCGGAACGAATGCCCCCCTTTTGCTTGAGAAAAAACAAGGCCGTTGTGGCACCGTCAACCAGGGCCACAGCTTCTTTATGTGACACATTATAAGGCTTCATGGCCAGAGATGCCTTTTCACCCATGCACTTATATTCGGCGTAAACACCCGTGCCAAAACCGCGGAAACCATATACCTGGTCGCCCGGCTTAAAACGGCTGACCTTTGAGCCAACGGACTCCACTATCCCTGATAATTCAGTGCCCAGTATTCTGTATTTTGTTGCCGGCCTGGTCAGTCCGAGTATTACCCGACTCAGGAAGGTATCGCCCCTGCGCATCATGGTGTCGGCCGTGGTAACAGAAGAAGCGTGTACTTTTATCAGCACCTCATGGTCTTTGGGTACAGGCTTTTCCAGCTCTTGCAATTGCAGGACATCCGGAGGGCCGTACGTGTTATAAATCATCGCTTTCATATTATTACAATTCAAACTTTCTTCCTTTGATTAACAGCCAGAATATCAGCAATACTTCTCCCGGGAAGGTATAAATGGCCAGGTCAAGCGTATAGGTAGCCCACAGGGTTTTACCTATGCTGTCCACGCCATAGCCAATCCCCGCCAAAACCACCAGCGATGCCAGGATTTTGGGCATATAGCCCGACTGGTACATCAATACTCCGAGCAGCAAGAGGTGAACTCCGAAGACAAAAAGGCTCAGATCCCACCCACTCTGAAAATTCTGAAGAAACAACATCATCTGTCCGTGGACAGGGAAATCTGCTAAACCCGTATTTCCAACAAGGTGCAGAACGCCAAACAGGTCATTAAGGGCCACGGCAAACAGGGCCGCATAAATCACCCTAAACCAGGCTGCAAGCAATGACAGCATTTTATTTACTGGGCGAAGAAAAACATACAGGGCCCATGCCACCAGTACATCCAGGATGATGATGATGAGAAAGCCAACAATGGCCCAGCGCAGTGCGTTGGCAGAAGAGCTAACATTGACAGCCGTGGCAGCCGCATCGCCAGGTACTATCAGGCCCTCGACAACCTGAAAGTAGGAAAAAGGGGCGATCAATGCCATGAGTAGCAGGCCGAGGCCGGCAATAACTGCGGCCTGTTTTAGGGATAAACCCTGGTGATTATTCAATGATACTGCATAACCACTCCTCCCAGGCAAGGAGGGAAATTGGGCTTGCCCTAATTTTCGGGACAGCGATTCTTTCATCTTGTGTCTTGTGTCTTTCATCTTGGTTCTTGATTCTTGATTCTTGATTCTTGGTTCTTTCATCTTGGCTCTTGGTCCGAGGTATCGGGCCTTGTGTCTCTAAAAAAACACCCTGTACATAAAATTGGGAAACAGGCCAAACTGGGTCAGATAGGCCACATTGCCCGGTTTGTTTTCGTCGTAATACTCCATAATTTTTCCCTGTGTACCGGTGATGTTTTGTATGTCGAGAAAAAGCTCATGGGTGGTCTTCTTCCGGTTGAATTTATAACTGACCGATAGGTTGACCTGATACAAGTCTTCCATGCGTGCCTCATAGGCCCGGGCATTATCCCAGAAGAGGTTGTTGGCCGGGTCAACATCCAGGTTTCCGGCCTCATCTCGCAGCAAGGGAACATACCGCTGCCCACCGATCAACAAGGCCTTGACATTAATACCCAACGTTTGGTTGTCTTTTTTGCCCAAACCGTGTATTTCCTTGCCGGCCAGAATGTTGGCCAGAGCCCCTGAACTATATCGGGTATGGCGTTCAATGTCCTCAAGAGTGGTGAATTTGGAGTCATACAGCGCCCCGTTGATCATAAAATAGTAATTGTTGTCGAAGAAGCGCTGCAGGCTCAGTTCTATGCCGTAGTTTTTTCCTGTCCCTTCATTAACCAGGTCCACATACTGATATTGAAGGCCCTCGTTGATGGTGGAAAAATAGCTGGTCACATCATTTTCCACCGAAATATTGTACAGGTCCTGATAATAGGTTTCTGCTTTCAACATCAGGTTGTCGGTAAAGCGCTTTTCGTAACCGGCCACGTAATGGTGGGCCCGCAAGGGTTTCAGGTCTTTATTGGCTTCAAGCATACTGCCATCAGGCTGTTGCACCTTTGAGAAATAATGATGGATGCTTTCCATGGTACTGTGGTTGCCATAGCCGATATGAAAGGAATTGGATTCGTTGAGCATCCAGTTGAGGGCCACACGGGGCTCGATGGTGCTTTCATTGTTGAGCAGTACGTTCATGTTGTGCAGACCTGACACAAGCGTCACCTTATCACTAAACCTGTGTTTCCAACTGATAAAATTCTGTACGGTAGATACGTTCTCATTGAAATCCACTACCGCCAGTAAGGGCCCGTGGTTTTCTACCTGGCTTTGTTTAAAATCATAATTGAACAAGGCGTACCGGGCACCCACTTGAATTTTGTTTTTAGCATTGATTTTATTGTGATATACCACAGCAGCACGGTATTCCGGCTTCGTCATGTTGCTTTGTAAATACAACCGTCTGCTGACGGTAGAATCACCGATGTACGTACCCTGGGCATCATAGGTCTCTATGGTACGCGCATGATACAACTCATCGCTGATTCCGGAACCAGACCAGACCACAGTGGTTTTCAAAAAGCTGTGATCGTTGATGTTATACTCATGGCCCAGACCAACATTCAACATGTGGTTGTCTTTATACAGGTCTTCCTGTACATTGGTCTTTCGCGTAAGACTGGTCCCTAAGGGCATAAAATCAGCCTGCAAATCGTTCATTGTCATACCGCTTAAACCTCCGAGTGTAAACAGGGAAAATGTGCCTGCTTTTTTCGTGGGTAATACAACCTTGGCATTCAGGTCCTGAAACATCACCTCCATATCAAAATTCACCAGACCGGCTTTACTAATTAATCCGGCCGTTGAGTAACGGTAGTTGATCAAAAAGGAGCCTCCATAGCCCTTTTTAAACGGGCCTTCAAAAGTGATATCGGTGCCTATAAGGCCTACACCTACTGCGGCCTCAAACTTTTCATTATTGCCGGGGCGTAACCGCATGTCCATGACACTCGACAACACATTGCCATACTCGGGTGAAAAGGCCCCGGTATAAAAATCAGAGCGGCCCAGCAGGTTGTTGTTGAGTGCACTCAGGGCCCCTCCCGAAGCGTTCTGGTCGTTGAAGTGGTATGGACTGGTGATCTCCATGCCTTCCAGGCGCCATTGCACATATTTGGGTGCATTGCCCCGTACGATAATATCGCTCCCGCCATCGGGCGAAAAAGTGACGCCGGCATAATTGGTCACTACTCGGGAAGGATCGTTGAAACCACCCGAAAAACGTTTGTTCTGCTCGGTGTCAAGCGATCGGGCACTGAGCAATGACATTTCATTTACAGCTACACCTTTGTCCCTTTCAGCAGTAATCACCACTTCCTCCATTTTTACCAGCGATTCCTGCATGACCAGGTCCAGTACATTTTCCTTACCCGAGTTAACTTCTATATTCGGGACTATTTTTGATTCATAGCCCATATAAGAAAGCATCAGGTCTGCGCGCCCAATGGGTACGTTTTCCAATCTGAACCGGCCTTCCAGGTCTGTGACTGCACCCTTTATAGGATCTGACCCTGCAATGACTATGCTTGCTCCGATCAAAGGCGCTTTACTTTCTACATCAGTGACAGTACCTCTTATGGTCTGGGTCAACTCCTGACCCATGGATAATGCTGTGCATAAAAGAAAAACAGCGGTTGATGTGATGAGCTTTTTCATATTATTTGTTGTTGGTTGTTTTTAAAAAAAAGGCGTACTCTTCCCGTGAAAAATTGGTTTCAATTTTTTTCATTGTGATTTGCGTTATGGTTGTTGGTTGTAATACAGGCCCTTGCGCGACCTATTTTAAATTTTAAATTCTAAATTCTAAATTTGCCATGTTTTAATTCTTCCGATCATTATCTGAGTCTATAATCTCCTCTCCCTTGCATCAGGGTCAACAAGTGAGACCCTGATGGAGGTAGAGTTTCAGGAGAAAGCACACTGCCGACAGGTTCCTGCCGACTGCCGACTTGTCCTATATACCCAGATACCCAAAGGCCTCAAAGACCAGGAAAGCAGGCCATACGAGGGCCTTAAGTACACCCACCACTCCCATCCAGAAACCGGTAGCCTGGGAGATGAAATAGATCGAGGCACCGATAACCCCTAGCCCGTAAAAACAGCTTGGCCCACGGCCTGTACGCGTTTCACATTTTTCTGTTGCTCCACTGGTGCAACACTCCTGAAATTGTTGTTTAATTGCTTCTGCGTTCATGACTAAAATATTTAAATTGTATAATAATGTCACCCCTATGGGGTTCAACGGTATTATCGTTTATTATCTATAATAATGTCACCCCTATGGGGTTCAATGGTATTATCGTTTATTATCTGTCGTCTGGTCGTTTTTTTTTGCTCAACCTGTTTAGAAAAGGGCATACTTCTCCTGTGAAAATCTAATTTCAATTTTTTTCATTGTTTTATATATTATGGTTGTTGTACCAAAATGGCACCCCCACGGGGTTCAATGGTATTGTTTTATTACATATTGTAATACAGGCCCTTTTGGCCTTCTTTCAATTCTAAATTTTAAATTCTAAATTTCCACTCTTCCATGTCTTTCTACTTGTTACTTGTTACTTGTTACTCACTTCTCATTCAGCCAGATCCCTCACATTCACCTCAGCCTTTCCTTCGGTCTTCAAAAAGAAATACTTGATCTTGTTGTTGTTTCCATTAAACACCCCGCCATCTCCTAAAAAGACGGTCAGAGAATCAGCCTCATAGTTGTCTATCCGTACTACAGTACCCTGCACCGAGTGGATCTCCCGGAGTTCCGGGACCGCTATTTTCACATTGATCGGGGTCTGATCATCGCTGCCTGTAACCGCCAGATACAATGCGCCGTTTCTGTTCTCCAGCTTTGGTTTGAGGGTTGTGCTGGCATCGTCCACTTCTACCTGCACCTCCCTCCCCTGCCGGATGGTCACATTCCAATGGGATGAGAAGTACAACTTATCAAACTCTTCCACCTTCACAGGCTTATAGTCTTTGTTCTTATCATCCAGATAGGACAACAAATAGGCCCTGGCCACGGCGAAATAGTAAATGACAAAGGCGATAATCAGTCCGCCCGTCACCAGCAATATTTTTCTACTTGTTTTCATCGTTGTCTTTATTGTTTTCAAATTGTTGGTAATACCGGGCCACATCGTCCATGGTCATGTCGAGCAAGCGCATGGCCTTGAAAAAGCGGGGCAATTCGTTCTCCACGAAATCGTCCTTACGCAATGCCCTGGTTTTTATAAAACCTTCATCAGCAACGAAATAGCCGATCCCCCTTTTATTGAATATAATCCCTTTGTCCTGTAAAAAGGTATAGGTACGCATCACAGTATTGGGATTGACCTCAATGCTTACGGCCATTTCCCGCACTGAAGGCACGCGGTCGCCGGGCGCCCACTTCTCCAGCAGGATGTTCTCACAGAAGTGCTCCGCGATTTGTAAATAGATCGGTTGGTCGTCCCTGAATTCCATGCTACACTTCCTGATCTTTAAGTCCTAAAAATGCAATACCCCACGACAATGGCGCCAGGAAATACTGAAAGAACACCTTCATAATCCCCCAGGGCCCTTCCATACCCATTTGGTTGGCCAACTCACATTCGTTGGGCACTACACAGACGTGATCCATCAGGAACACGTCCATCAAAATGAGATAGAAAAGCCCGAACACCACCAATGCCAACGATATTAAAACGGCCAGGGTTTTGGGCAGGGCATATCCTTTAAAGTGGGTTGCTCCCACCAGAAATATACCCTGCAAGACGAAATAATATTTCATAATACCCAGGGCAAAACCTCCGAACGGATTGAAAGACTGGAATGAGACATGGGTAAAAAGCATGCTACCTATGGTATTGGCCACGATACTATACAGATAAAAAATCACAGAATAGAGTGTCACCCACCCTACCGAGGTTAGCATACCCATGCAAACAAAACGTTCCAGGGCCGATACGGGGAGCATGAGGAAACTATGCCTTTTCAGGGTATTACCCAGGTCTTTAAAAGCCAGGCTACTCACAATAAACCCGCCGACCAGCATGCTGACGGCATAAGTTACGTTGTGGTCATACACAATCCGCTTGTTGGCCACCACCACATTGAGGAGCAGACCCAGGAAAAACAGTAGCCCAAAGGTGATCTCAAAGATCATCAGTATGCCCTTGTAATTCCGTACCAGCTCCAGTCTCAAAAGCAGCCAAAAACGGGTTATATCAAAATAATGGGTCAGTTTCATTACTCAGCTTTTAAATATCGTATACATCTTTTCCTTGTTGCTTACCACAGCATTGAAGAGTGTTTCCAGCCCCAGACTGGTCTCTTCCATACCGGTGTTTACTTTCACTACGGTATAACCACCCAGCGATGACTCATAATACACCACATCATCGCCTTCGGGCATGGAAGGCTGCCGCACTACGGTCAGTTTTTGGGCTACCTGCTCCAGGTCGCTAAAAAAAACGATCTCCCCTTCGTCCAGAATGATGACCGGATCGATGAGGGCCTCCATATCCCTGACCTGATGGGTGGAAATGATAAAGCTTCGATCTTCGGTAATGGCACCAGCCACCACTTTCCTGAACTTACTTTTCGAAGGGATGTCCAGACCGTTGGTAGGTTCATCGAGTATGAGAAGCTGGCAATCTGTGGCCAGCCCAAATGACAAAAGAAACTTTTTCTTCTGTCCGTAAGAGAGGGCCGATAACTTTTGTCCACCGGGCAGGTCAAACTCCTTGATATAGTCTTCAAACTGTTGATGGTTGAAGCGGGGATAAAAAGCACTATAGAACTGTACATACCTTTCCATTTTCATGGCCGGGAGAATAAACTCTTCAGTGACCAGGTAGATCTCACGGAGAAACTGCGGATAACGATCTTGTGGGTGGTACCCGGCCACCTCAACATTTCCTTGTTGGGGAAACAACAAACCGCCCATTATTTTGAGTAATGTTGACTTCCCTGCCCCGTTTTTTCCCAGAAGGCCATAAATGTTCCCCGGTGGCAATGAAAGGTTCAGTTGATCAAAAAGTGGCTTTTTCTGACCGTAACTAAACAAAAGGTGATCAATTTGTATCATAATTAATTGTGACTTAGTGTACTACCGTACTAATACACTACAAACGTAAAAGGTAAATGGAAGGTTTCCAAATTTATTGGTATTTTTTCTTTGGGGGGTAATTAATTCCGATTTGGGACTAAAGGAAAAGACCCCACTCCTCAATGACAAATCACTGGTGAGGTATTATATTCTTTCAAACCCAAACTTTTCCAGCAAGGCTATAAACCGATTATCATCTTCAATAACGCCGAGGATATTTCCACTGCGCATGGCCATGATGTAGGTATAAACCGGCCCTTCTTCCAGGCCCAGTTCCAGCCACTTAAAGGCCTCGTCAATTTCACCCAGTCCCAGGTAGTTCACGGCAATCATATAAGGAGGTACATACTCCCTTTTTCTTTCTTCCAAAAGGCGTTCAAGTATGGCCCTAGCTTCCTCTGTCCTGCCCGCCTTTCCATAAGCATAACCCAGCATCCAGTTGGACTTGGTGAATGTCGAAAAAGTGTTGATGGCCTCCTCATATCTTCCCAGCTCAACCAGGGTACAGGCTTTAATCCATTGTATAAATCCTTTTGGTGCCCCTTCAGCTAATTTCAACACCTCATCATAACTGCCTGAATAATAATAAAGACTGGCTCTGTTGGCTTTATTCTTATCATATGCCAAAGGGTTGAGCTCATCGAGTTTTTCTATGACCTTCAATCCCTCATCAAAGCCTCGTGTCATGCAATAGATATTGGCCAGCCAGTAATACGGTTCTGTGTTGTTTGGATCCAGTTCAATGGCCCGCAATACATTTTTTTCGGCCTCCTGAAAATCCAGTTGATAAAAACCCACCATACTCAGCATTAAGTAAACATCACCTGATTCATGGTCAATCTTCGCGGCCTCCTTCACATGTTCCAATACCTTTGGGATCACTTCTTTTGAAGCAGCATTGCCCCAGTTTACTTTTTCCTGCCATGCGCGGGCCAATCCGGTATAAGCAGAGGCAAAATCAGGTGAAAGTGCAATGGCCTTTTCGAAAAAGTGGATGGCGCTGTCCTGTATATCTTCGGTTGTTTTACCTGAAAACATAACTTGCTGTCCTTTCAAATACCATTTGTAGGCTTCCAGGCTGCTTGTCGTTTTTTTTGTAATCCGCTCCCTGACGCCCGGATTGATAGTAATATTCAATTCGTTAGCAACCTCCCAGGCAATTTCGCTTTGCACCGTGAGCAGATCCTTATATTCCTTATCATAGGTTTCAGTCCAGACCTGCTCCTCGGCCATCCCATCATAAAGCGTAACAACAATCCTTATGATGTCCCGCTGCCCCTGGACACTACCTTCCAACACATATTTTGCACCCACCATTTCCGATATCACCGGCATAAAGACCGTAGTGTCCCGGAAATATTCAACAGAGTTGCCAGAGATCACTTTCAAATTGCCAATTTTTCCAAGGTGTGAACGAATAGATATAGCCACCCCCTCTGCAAAGTCCCTGCTTTCACTGACACTTCCTATGGTAGCAAATGGCAACACCGCTATCGAGGAAGAAGTAATTTCCCTTTCAACCGGCTTTTTTGTCACATCTCTTTGGCTTGTTGAAACAGCATGTATCACCAAATAACCTGCAATCAGGACATTGACAGCATAAAGTGGGATTTCAATTTTTCTGTTTTGCTTTGACGACAACTTACTATGGAACCAGGTATAGACCAACACGGCAGGTAGTCCGCAAAATATGATCATCATCAGTGGCTCCACCAATAGTGGAGACCAACTGTATTTATGCTCCATCAAAAGTAAAATTTCAATACACAACCACCCACTTCCTGCATAAACGGCCAAGGCATGAAAGACCTTCCTTTCACTCAATTCCCTAAAAAAAGGTGTTTCAGAAATTTCCACTTTTTGTTTTTTTAGGCTTTAGTCGCATTGGCCAATTTACACATTGTTTTGGTGTAAGACAAGAAAAAAAACATCTTCACTTTGGCCACCCGGATATGGCTCACCTGTGATTTTTCAGCAAGCCCTAAGTCGTATAATATTAAAAAAGGGCATAAAAAAAGCCATGATCTCTCATGGCTTTATTATTCCTTATAAGGGAAGAAATTAGTCGATCAATTCAACATTAACCGCATTCATTCCTTTTTTGCCTCTTTCTACGTCAAATTTTACCTGATCATTCTCACGAATGTCATCGATAAGACCACTTTCGTGTACAAAAATGTCTTCATTTGAATCATTGGGCTTAATAAAACCAAAACCTTTGGAGTTATTAAAAAACTTTACTGTTCCTTCTTTCATTACTTAATTATTATTGATTATTACTTAAAATGTGAATTCTTAATCTACAAAGGTGTATGCTTTACCTGTTTTTCCGGCACGTCCCGTACGACCGATACGGTGAACGTAGCTGTCGAAAGTCATAGGTAACTGATAGTTTATCACATGTGACACATCAGATACGTCAATACCCCGTGCAGCCACATCAGTCGCTACAAGTACCCTTACCTTTCCATCCTTAAATCTGTTCAGGGCATTATTCCTGTAATTTTGTGACTTGTTTCCATGGATCAGGTCGGCCTTTATGCCTGACTGATTGAGTTGCTTACTGATTTTATCCACCATCCGTTTTGTTTCGGCAAAAAGAAGTACTTTATCAAATTCTTCTTTACCAATCAATGCCAGGAGCAACTTAAACTTATCGCTACCTTGTGGCACTCTGATGATGTCTTGTTCTACCTGATCACTGGCAGCAGTACCTGAACTTACTTTTATTTCAATGGGATTGCGCAGTAAATCACTCACCAGCGACTTCTGTGTCTTGTCGATAGTAGCCGAGAAAAGCATCGTCTGCTTTCTACTGGTCATCGCCTTTACCATTTTCTTTATGTCATTGATAAAACCCATATCGAGCATACGATCAAACTCATCGAGTACGAGTGTTGATATGTCCTGCAAACGAAGAGCACCTCTGTCTGCCAGATCCATTAACCGCCCTGGTGTACCAATAATCACATGGTTTTTCTTCCGCAGTTGCCCCAGGTCACGACTTACACTGGTACCTCCTATAAAACTTGCACAAAATATCCCCAGGCCATGTGCCAGGGTTTCAAATTCTTCTTCCACCTGTAAAGCCAGTTCCCGGGTAGGCACCACAACCAACGACTTAAAAGGTTGTGATGTGCTGAGTAATTGCTCAATGATTGGGATAAGGAAAGAACCTGTTTTACCTGTGCCTGTATTTGCTATCCCTACCATGTCGCGACCTGCAACAAGGTACTCTAAGGTCTCTTCCTGAATCTGTGTCGGGAACTTATAGCCCTTTCTGGCCAGGTTGGCTTTTAAATTGGGCCTGATAGGCATTTGATCAAAAGTTCTGACAGGGACATAAACTACCTGTTCTGAAGGTACTGCTTTCTTTATCAGCATATTTGGGTCTATACTCGAAACAGCTTTTTTACTACTGTTACTTCGCTTGTTTGCGAACCGGGTATTGCCGTTTTTGCGTGAAAAACTACTACTCGTCCTTTTTTTTGTTTTTATACTATTCATATTAATTTTTTCTAATTCGAACACCTGTGAAGATATCCACAGCTGAATTTACTTTCATTTCAAAGGGCATCATATACATCCAACTGCATATTGATGTAAAAAATGAATGCCCGTAAAAATTGAAAGTTTTTGATGCTTGTTAATAATGTTTTGATTTGTTTATAAAGCTTTTAAGCAAGCTCTTACCGATTATTCTTTGCAGCTAATCATCAACCAATAAATGGCCGTAAGTGCCTGATCCTTTGTGGAACTTTGTAAGAATTAATCAGAAATCTTGAGAGAGGTCTTATGATCCATACACGAATAACAAACTTTGTTATTTAAGTTCAGCTAATTTAACTGTTTACCTATATTTCCTTGTTTAAATACTTAACGAGGGGTAAACAAAAATTATAAAATCGCTGTGATCAATTATATAAGGAAGGTTACTCCTGGTCTTCTGCCTGCAAAGGTAAATCAATTTATTCAAAATTCATAATAAAGTGTTTTTATTTACCGTTCATGAAATAATTTTGAACAGGCCAGGCAGGGTCTATGGTAATTACAAAACAGCCCATACGAAAAAAGCCATGAATTCACATGGCTTTTTTTTAAATCTTACAAGGTAAGAGTACGCTGACAGATGTCCCGGCACGGAGACGGCATCAGCGGACATTATTGACAAATACTAGTCGTCGAGCAATTCTACATTTACGGCATTCATGCCTTTTTTACCTCTTTCGACGTCAAACTTTACCCTGTCATTTTCGCGAATATCATCAACCAGGCCACTTTCGTGTACAAAAATGTCTTCATCAGAATCTGAGGGCTTAATAAAACCAAAACCTTTGGTGTTATTGAAAAATTTTACTGTTCCTTCTTTCATTACTTTCCTTAATTATTAATTTGTGTTATTTTACTATATATTAAATTATACATTTCTCAAAATTCACTTCACTTTTCACAAAGCAGGCGATAAATCTTTATGTCCCAACAAATGTAGCATTTTTATATGATCTTTAATAGCGGCAACAAAAGTTACCTTCGTATTATAGGGAATTCCATACTCATGGGCTGTTTTGGACACAATACCGGTAAGCTGTTTATAATGCACATGACAAACATTGGGCAATAAATGATGTTCAATCTGGTAGTTCAATCCGCCTATTAACCAGGAGAATAAACGATTGCGGGGAGAAAAATTACAGGTAGTCGCCAGTTGGTGCGTTGCCCATCCATTCTCCATCTGTTTGTTTTTACCCGGCAAAGGAAATTCATTTAAAGGCATGACATGAGCCACCTGAAAAATAATACTCATGCTAAATCCTGTCAGAAAGTGCATACTGATAAAGGCCAATATGATCAACCAGGGCGCTAATGGCACCATGATAAGTGGTAAAATCAATGCATATGAATAATACAGTAATTTCCAACCAAGGACTTTCAGCACTTCTTTTTGATATACATTTTTACCTTTAAAATAGCCCATCTTATTGTAGCGGTTGAGCTTCGCGAAATCTTTTGTAGTTATTCTGGAAAGCGTAAACAGTCCATAAAAAAACCAGACATAAATATGTTGGTACCTGTGAATCCAATACCTTTTCCCATGCGGAGAAAAACGAAGAATAGAAGGCGCCATAATGTCCTCGTCCACCTCCTCGATGTTGGTATAAGTATGATGCAAAATATTGTGCTGTACACGCCATACACTGGCATTGGCCCCAATCAGGTTCATGGTATACCCCAGGTATCTGTTTACTCTCTTATTTTTTGAGTATGAACCATGAATGGCATCATGCATTATCCCCATTCCTATCCCGGCGGTACCTAAACCACTGGTCAGGTATAAACCGAATAAGGCCAGAGGCCCCGTGACTGTGCCTGATATGATAATGATAAGGGGAACGAAAAACAATGAAAGCATGAATATGGTCTTTAGTGTCATGCTCCTGTTTCCGTACTTACTTAGATTATTCTCAATGAAATAATCATTTACTCTTTTTCTTAACGTTCTGGAAAAATCTGAGTCTGCTGTTTTTGAAAATTTGGGGTGTAATGTAACGATCTTATACTGTATTTAAAGGATGATTCTACTTCTCCAGGCCCAAAACAGAGATTCTTACATCACTACTCTTCCTCCCGGGAATAAATTACGAGGTGGTAAAAATCAATTATAAAATCAGATGAGATCGAATAAGGGAAGGTTACTCCTGCTTTTGCAGCCACAAAGGTAATACAATTATCTGCCACATCCTAATTCATGCCCCCATGAAACACT
>JAOUKJ010000857.1 GCA_029882675.1 Cyclobacteriaceae bacterium | reverse complement strand
GCCTCAACACCCAGGCTGGCACCAACAGTTCCTGCGGCCAGCTCGAAAGGCACTTCAATGATTCTGATGTCCATTGGAAATTTATTTACAGCATAGCTAAAATTTTCATTGCAAAGATTGTAAAATTATTAGAATATTGCGTCACTAAAAAAACTACACTTATCGTTTATGGTCTAAAAGGTGAAAAGATACATTGATCTGATTGAACAAACATTTGAATTCCCCCAGGTGGAATTCAAAGTACAAAACAACGAACTGCTGTTCCACGATGTCCCGCTGATGGATATCATAAAAAAATACGGCACCCCTTTAAAGTTCACATATATCCCTAAAATTGGTCAGAATATTGATTATGCACGGCAGTTGTTTACCGATGCCATGAAGAAATATAATTACGAGGGCGATTACACCTATTGTTACTGCACCAAATCTTCTCACTTCAGCTTTGTACTTGAAGAGGCCATAAAACACGGATCACATATTGAAACCAGCTCAGCTTTTGATATCCCGCTGGTACGTAAACTGCATGAAAAAGGATTGGTTGACAAAAATGTCCTGATCATTTGCAACGGTTTTAAACGCCCCACCTATATGAGCTACATTGCAGATATGCTCAACGACGGGTATAAAAACTGCATACCTGTACTCGACAACCTCAATGAGCTCGCCGTTTATGAGGAAAAGGTCAATGGAAAATTTGATGTTGGTATTCGCGTGGCGGCCGATGAGGAACCTAATTTTGAGTTCTATACCTCCCGGTTGGGCATTAGATATGGTGATATCACCTCCCTGTACAAAGAGCAGATCAAGCCCAGTAAAAAAGCCCGGCTGAAACTATTACATTTTTTTATTAATACAGGCATACGCGATTCAGCCTATTATTGGAGTGAACTCAGCCGCTTTGTCTTTAAATACTGCGAACTCAAAAAAATTGCCCCGGAGCTGGATACCATTGATATCGGAGGTGGTTTTCCCATCAAAACCTCCCTGCACTTTGAGTATGACTATAAATACATGGTAGAACAGATCATTGAAAATGTAAAATGGATCTGTGGCAAGAATAACGTACCCACACCGCATATTATCACTGAATTTGGCTCTTTTACCGTTGGGGAAAGTGGCGGAGTCCTCTACTCCGTATTGGATGAAAAGCTACAAAACGACAAAGAACTTTGGTACATGGTGGATGGATCCTTTATCACCAACCTGCCCGACAGCTGGGGCCTTAATCAGAAATATATTCTGATGGCCATAAATAAATGGGACGACATGTATCACAAGGTGAATGTAGGTGGCCTGACCTGCGACAGTATGGATTATTATAATTCAGAGGCCCATTCCAGTGAGGTCTTTTTACCCATGATCGAAAATAAGGACAAACTGTATATAGGTTTTTTTCATACAGGCGCATACCAGGAGTCGCTGGGCGGTTATGGAGGCATACAGCATTGTTTGATTCCCGCACCCAAGCACGTACTCATCGACCGCGATGAAAATGACCAGGTGATCACCAGCTTATTTGCCGATGACCAGTCGAGCGAGTCGATGCTGAATATATTGGGGTATTGATTTTTAGTAATTAGTAATTAGTAATTAGCCCTGCTTTGTCAAGT
>JAOUKJ010000242.1 GCA_029882675.1 Cyclobacteriaceae bacterium | reverse complement strand
TGAAGCCTGCCTGTTCTGACGATCGGCAGGCAGGGAAGCGAGACTGCAAAATCCGTTCTCCCGATCGCTATCGGTAGAACGGCACACGGAGGCCATTTAGGAAGGGTGAGTAAGCACATCATTGCAAAGCCCGTAACCAACAATTCTTATTTGGTTGATGTCGTGGAGATCGGATGAAAGAATAGGCCCTTACCCGGAGGACAGCGCGTTAAGAAAATGTCCGGTGGACATTTTTAGCGATGGGCCGGCATGAAGGGTAGGACGAGACCCGTTCGCTTGGCCTGCCCCGCACTTGATGAGGGAGTGGTCTGCCTTCATTTCATTACGGCAGATAAATGTGAGACCTGCCTGATCCGATTGTCGGATTTATCACGCAGGCCTCAAGGCAGGCAGGGGCGCTCAGTGGGCTTTATGGCTCAGGACCGTCTACTCGATTAGGCTGCTAGCTATTAGTCTTCAATTTTTGTTGAATGGATTAACACAACTTTCCATTTTTCTCCAACCTTTCTAAAAACACAACTTTCTATCCAATGAAGGTTTTTACTAACATTCCCCTCTTTAATTTCAGACCATAAATCGTAAACCGCATAGGCAAAGCTATTTTCTATCTTTAATGAGTGAATTTTGAATTTATCGGTTCTTGTTTTTTTCCGGTGTTGATTTTTTTTTAAAAAGTCGATTTCTTGCTCAAGGGTCCAAATATAATTACCGTTTTCTACCAATAAGTAATCCTCCGCACAGTTTTCCAGATAGCTTTGCACATCATAATTGCCCAATGCCTTATAAGTGTTTTTCAAGACCTGAGTAATGGCAATTGAATCATTATTGGTTTGTGCCAAACAACAGGATGAGATAAAAAGTAAAAGAATTAAAATATTATGTTTCATTAGGTTTAAAGTCAATCGGGTTATAATTTATCTTTACAATAGTTCGCTTGCTTGCTGCCAACGCTAAGCATATGGCAAGTAGGGCGGCAGATAACCACTGCCCTTTCGTCTTATGCTTAGCCAAGCTAATATTTTTATGTTTATTATTTCCTTAAATATCAAAATTTTAGCTTGGTGGGCGTTCAGGTGACCGCAGACCTTTCGTGACTTGGTGATGGCCCTATTTGCGCATATGCAGCGTTATGGGCTATTTTTGATTTTCGGCCCTGAACTTTGTCATCAACTTTGTGTCCATACAAATACCCAGACCTTTTCTCTTCAAACCCTCCATTAACTTTTTATCTCCACTCCATATTTTTGCTTCTAATCCCAAGGCCAGCGCCACAAATGGCGTGTCAAATTCATCAATGTCATGACATATTTCAAATGCCTTGGTTCTGATGTCTATGGGAATGTTTAAAACGTCAATAAATTCAAATTTATGGAGTATTTGGCGCTTCAAAAAATCTAATTCTGATTCGGACAATCCAGAGATATCCAGTAATTTTTATTGATACTTGTCCAGTTCTGTCAGTAAAAAAGAAGGGGCCCAATAATCAAATACACCTTCAGCGTTTAAAATCAGATCGCTAATGGTTCCTGTAGGGGTGATTATTGCGCTAAATGCAATATTGGTATCAACTACGACCCTCACTTCAGGAAGTCAGATTTATTTTCCGCCCACCAATTTCTTTTTGATTCTCTGGAAAGGCCGTCTATCTTCTTTTGACTTGCTTTACTCCCGGAAGCGATCTCCCTGAATTTGATGAAATCAAGCAACCTTTGAAGGCCGGTCAGATCGGTATTGTTGGATACCCGGATTAGAATTTCGTTGTTAGTACGCTCAATTTTCATATTACAAATATACTAAAAACGAACTGGTTTTCATATTGATATTCAGCGTTCTTACCTTGTTGGCTTATTAAATAAACATCATGAACTTATGAAAAAAAATCAACCCCTCATTGAAAAAGCCTGTAAATCTGTTCCCGGATTTTCCGCCCTGTAAAAAAGGCCACGCCGTTCCATTGATCTGGCAGGCAAAAGCCAATCTGCCCTTTCTAATGATACCCGCGGTCTGGCTCCCATGGGCTTGCCCTTGCAGGGGGACTTGTTGGCCCGGGATCTTAACAGGGGGGCAGTATGGCCGGAAAGGGGGGTAGTATCATCGGTATATCCAGATCAGTCGATACGTGTGTCGACAGATTTAATTTTTGCGAAGCAGTGGAGATTTTTTTGTTCTTCCTTACGGATCGGCAAAGCAAGCTCTTTGACAAAACTTTGGTTGAATTGTTGATTTCCGTGGCTTTGCAATGTGCTTGCTTTTAGGGTTGGTTAATTCCATTTATTCTTGTTTGTAACTCTGAAATTCTTTTTATCAATCCGTCAAAAGCCAAAGCTTCTCCGTAAATCATAAACTTTGTCATTTCAGTATAATCATTATTATAGTCCTTTATTACGGCGTCAGGCGGTATGATTTTGATTTTATCGGGGGTATGATTGCCATAGTCAAGTCCTCTCAACGGATTGAATGTTTCTCTATGAGCCACTATGTTTTTATAGAGTTCCCTGTCTTTTAATGCTGCTATTCCGTGTTCGGTATCCATTAACCTAACTAAATCATAGAGGTGTCTTGAAAGTCGGTTTACACGGATTTTTTCAGGCCCCTGGGAAAATTCTTCATGGAGCAGAAATATCTTTTCTAAAAAAGTTCTCTGTGGCAGAACAGCTGGAATTATAAAGGCATTAGTTGAAAAACTCAGTTTAGGAAAATTGATGCTCAAAATCGAATTGATTTCCCGCTTCTGAGTCGGCTCCATCAAGGAACGTGAACTTACTTCAATCAAAACTCTTTGAGGTAGATACTCCGAAGTGTCGATTACCGAATTGTAATGAATTTCAATTACTCGTGGGTCTTTGTCAGAATCGTTAACGGGCTGTACGAATAACTCACATTCTGCTATTGCTCCCCAATCCGTTAAAGTTTGTATCAAACCTTTTAGAAATTCTGTTGAAATAAATTCACAAGATTCTTTTCTTAGTTTTCTTATTTGTGTTTTGCTAATATCTCCTTCAAATCCAAAGAATTTTCGGTCAATTGCCAAGTCAATATCTTCTGAAAAACGCTCTATCAAATCCCACCCCTTGCTCAATGAAGTACCTCCTTTAAAAACAATATGTTCACTGTATGGCAATGAGAAAGAAGCATTCAGGCACAAGATTACCCACCAATCTTTTTCAATAGCTATGGCCGGCAAACCTGTCAACTCAGTTGCCTGATTGAGAATTTCAATTCTTCTTTCCTTTGATAATGTGAGCCAGGTGGTATTCATTTAATTGTTTGCATTAATATTTTGTTTATCCAAGCCGGGGAGAGCTTTGCATCATGGATGATGCTCTCTTTTTTCTCTTTTTTTAAAATGGCTTGAACTCTATTTATCGTGTTTTCATCTAATTTGTTTTGTCCAATGGTTTTGAGTGCCTGAATAGCCAAACTACTGATTTCACCTTCTGCCAAAAGATTTTTAGGGCTTGTTTTTTTGAAAGTAATGGTTCGCTTTCCAACTTTAACAGTTCTTGCTGCACCATCCGTCAGGTAAACGACTTTCATAGGAACTTGTGTAGTTAGCCCCAATTTGTTTAATGCCTGAACTCCTGTGGGAACGATTCTCGCTTTATCACGTCTTGCAATGGCTTGGGCTATTTCTTCTGTTGACGGATAGAGAATACCAAGTTCTTTGTCAATCTTAGGATATAGGTAAATTCCGTGAGCTAATCGAACAAGAATTTCCTTTTCTTTCAATCGTAGCAGTGCTTTCTTGACACTTTCGGGATTGCCATAATCTAAGAAGTCGTCCACGAAGATAACGCTTCCCTTCGGGTAGGCCTTTAGTGCTGCCGCAATCTTATTTTCTACTTGTGGTCTTTCCATTAATTTAATTTCGTCCCAAATTTAGTAAATATTTGGGACGAAATAATCAAAACAGCACGAAATAGTTCTCCATCACTTTCTATTGTATTGGGGTCAATAGGTGCAATCGTTGAATTTACTACAATCTCGCCCATTATGTATATACAATATAGAACGAATCCGCCAAAGCCGAAAGCAAAAGTCGTTCCTTCAGCTTTCTTGCCTTGTTGGCTTATTAAATAAACATCATGATCTTATGAAAAAAAGGCAACCCCTCATTGAAAAAGCCTGTAAATCTGTTCCCGGATTTTCCGCCCTGTAAAAAAGGCCACGCCATTTCATTGATCTGGCAGGCAAAAGCCAATCTGCCCTTTCTAATGATACCCGCGGTCTGGCTCCCATGGGCTTGCCCTTGCAGGGTGACTTGTTGGCCCGGGATCTTAACAGGGGGGGCAGTATGGCCGGAAGGGGGGACAGTATCACCGGAATATCCAGTGTCCATACAATTAATGCCGTCAAGCTATCCGCCGCGTTTATCGTCCGATTATTCCAGAAATCCATCTGCACACACGATCAAAGGGCGCGTTTAGTCACGCCTGGTCGCTTGTCAATCCGTTATTTTGTCCATCGCTGTCTGGCGGCAGGGTGTCCGTCGTTTTATCCGGTCATGGAGTCCCGTCCGGTAGTTCGCGTTTTTGTCCGTTACTGGTCGTCTGCCAAAACGCCTTGTTATTTACGCGCCCGGGTCACTGATGGCCTCGGATGGGCGATGGCCCCACAACGCTAAGCATATGGCAAGTAGGGCGGCAGATAACCACTGCCCTTTCGTCTTATGCTTAGCCAAGCTAATATTTTTATGTTTATTATTTCCTTAAATATCAAAATTTTAGCTTGGTGGGTGTTCAGGTGACCACAGACCTTTCGTGACTTGGTGATGGCCCTATTTGCCGATATGCATGTGTTATCGACTTTTTCTACCCATTTTTTCAACCAGTAACTGAAAGCAAGCAAGCATGTTACATGATATTATATTTATCTGCCCAACTCTTATGCAGACTTTCTATTATTGATTTGTTACTTGGCTTTATATTCTCGAATCCCGAATTAATATTTTTGGAAATGTTCCAAATTAATTGGTAAAAACATTTTTTCATTCCCTTCTCAAGTTATTACAGCTTTATTTATAAACATTAGCCAGAGTAATAAAATCTTCATAAATACGAGTGTTCATTAAGAGAGTAGGAAATCCAACCTAGATAATAAACGGTCTTTTAATGCTGTCTATTTAGTGTTAGTTACTTGATCAATTGATTGAAGCCATTCTATGATGCTATTATCAAAGGACTCCTGCTCTTCATACCAAGGCCAGTGCCCACTTTCATCAAATACATTTACTGTTAAATTTTCAAATGCATTGGAGTGGACAGAATCCCACAATATCGGAGGTACTAGAAAATCAGATTTTCCTAATGCCAAGTATGTCGGAGGAGTTATGTTTTTATCACTACTATTTACATGATAGCCTGTGGTTATGGCGAAAAGATTTAGCATCGATGCATTGCTTACTGGTCTGAAATCTTTCACAAGCCATGAACAATCATAATTATAGTCATGCCAAATACGAGCAGATTTTGCAATATAATTAACAACCCACCTACTATTATAAGGAGATTCAGAAGTATTGGCTATTGTATCTTGCATTAATGTCACCTTTTCTTTAAATGCATGTTTTCTTGATTCAGAAGAATTATTTATCCAATATTTATTAGTAATTGCAAAGAAAGCAGAATCATAAGCATAACTCGGGGAGCCAACCGCAATAATGTGTGATGCGTTCTCTGGATATTTTCTGCCGTATTCAAAAGCAAGAATACCTAAAATAGAATGACCAAGAACGGCGATTTTATTCAATTTAAGTTCTTTTCTTAATAGTTCTATTTCATCAACAAGCGAATCCATGGTCAAATTATTATCTGCTATAGTGTCTCCGTAAAATGCCCTTGATTCAAAATAAATAAACTTGAATTTACTTTTAAGTTTATCAGATATTGCCTTGTCATACAAATTCAAGAACCCTGGAATAATACATGGTATTCCATCTCCTTCGCCTACTTCATAAGATAATGATTGACCATCAATTATGATTTCTCCAATCCCTGCTTCTAGTACAGAAGGATTCGATTTGTGATTATTACAACTCAATAGATTTAAACTAATAAGTCCAGATAGAAGAAGGAAAAAATGTTTGTGTGTCATGGCAATTTATGTTCGTTAAGGGACATAGTTTATTTGTTGATAACGTCCACTGTATGCGTCCGTGCGCAAAAAGTGAACTCTTTTTTTCAATATAGGGAGATTTTTTTACTCGTGCCACAAAGCCCGGAATTTAAACATAAGCCGCGCATGGCGGCTCCCGTCACTATGGGACAGCATGTTGTGGGCCTTGTCGCCCACCCCTCACACCCCGTGTGTGCAGCGTCCTCTGCGCACCGGAAGTCTTTCAGCAACGTTCGGCGGCGATTAAAAGTCGTCCGTTTTTGTCCGCCTTTTCCTGCTTTTATTAGTCCGCCAT
>JAOUKJ010000241.1 GCA_029882675.1 Cyclobacteriaceae bacterium | reverse complement strand
TAAAAAAGCCGATGCCGACCGGGTGGAAAGGGAACTTTTCGAACTCCGGGAAACGAACCTGTTGCTTATTGACAGGAAGAGGGCACAGATAGACAGTTTGCAATCACAGACATCGCTTGAATTGGTCGGACTGGAAGAAAACGACTTCAACGGATTTGCTTCAAGGCTTGACGGGCTCAGTCGCATTTCGGAAAAAAGCAGCCCGGTGCATGTGGCCCACTGGTTTATTATTTTCCTTTTTATCGCCATTGAGTCTGCCCCCATCTTCGTCAAACTCATTTCCTCCAAAGGCCCCTATGACGACCGGCTGATGATATTGGAAAACGATGTTCACGCCATCCGCAGCTTTCAGGTGGCCAATACAGTTACAATAACCCGGGAAAAATCCAACCACCTGACTGAACCGGAAAAAATATGGCTTGAAGGAGAGCTGACGAAGCCTTTAAGCTGACCATTTTTGCCCGGGGAGAAGCATGAAATACAAAGCAATCATGAACTGTTATGTATAGGATAAAAAATGGCTTGGAGGAATCTCCAAGCCATTTACACAGGTCAGGTGAATATGATTAATTTGAGGCCATCAGTCTGCTGGACTTCACCAGATTAATAAACTCAATCCGGTAACCTTCAGCATCGGCTCCTTTGGCACCCTGAGCCAGCGAAAGTACATTGTCAATGGTAGTGCTTCCTTTAAATTCGGAGTCTCTCAAGAGCATGCCGAATGAAGCCACCGCCGCTGACCACCTGAAATTATCCGATGTTTTAGACAGGCTTGTCATTTGATCTGTTACAGGGTGTACAATCAATTTGCTCTTGGCCCCATCCGGTTGCTTATATCTGAATTTCACCGTCATCAGTTCAGCGGTTCTGTAGGCGGTCTTATCAATTTTCGTAGACTGGTATTTCAATTCATCCACAGGGATAAATGCAGACTCCACACCGACAGGAATGATCTCATAAAGGGCTGTAACGCTGTGGCCACTGCCCAATTCACCGGCATCTTTTTTATCATTATTAAAATCTTCATTCTGTAGTTTCCTGTTCTCATATCCGATCAGTCTGTAGGCCTTTACTTTTGCAGGATTAAATTCAATCTGCAGTTTCACATCTTTGGCAATGGTAAACAGCGTACCTCCAAACTCATTCACCAACACTTTTTTAGCCTCCAGGATATTGTCTATATAGGCATAGTTTCCATTGCCCTTATCAGCCAGAATTTCCATTTTAGAGTCCTTGTAGTTGCCCATACCAAACCCTAATACGGTGAGAAACACTCCGTGTTCCCGCTTTTCTTCAATCAGGCGTTCCATGGCTGCATTACTGGATTCTCCTACATTAAAATCACCATCCGTGGCGATAATCACCCGGTTATTGCCTCTCTCTACAAAATTTTCCATAGCCGTCCTATAGGCCAGCTTAATCCCTGCGCCACCCGCTGTTGATCCGCCGGCTTGTAACTTGTCAAATGCAGCAAAAATAGCCTTTTTATCTGTCCCGCTGGTGGGAGGCAAGACCATACCGGCTGCCCCGGCATACACTACAATAGATACCTTATCTTCTTCCCTGAGCTCCTCGGTGAGCAATTTGAAAGCCGACTTCAACAAGGGCAATTTGTTACTGGAACTCATGGAACCGGATACATCAATCAGGAACACCAGATTGGAAGGGGGCAGTTCATCCGTAGCGATCTCTTTGCCCTGAAGTCCTATATGCACCAATTTATGCTGCTCATTCCATGGGGCCGTACTGATCTCTGTATGGATCGCAAAGGGGTGTTCGCCAACAGGTTGCTTATAGTCATAATTGAAATAGTTTACCATTTCCTCTATACGTACAGCATCTTTGGGGGGCTTTTGTCCATTATTTAGGAAACGACGCATATTACTATAGGAAGCTGCGTCCACATCGATGGAGAAAGTAGAAAGTGGATTCTTGACGACCTCCAGAAAGATATTTTCATTGATGGCATCATAGCCTTCGGTGTTGTGCTGGGTATTTGGCTCCTGCTGAATATATCCCCGGCTGTATGAAGGGGAAGGGGCAGCCATGTCGTAGCTTGATGCTTTTCTTGATTTTTCCATTTCCACACCTGATGCTCTGCCACTCAGCGCCCTTTTTACACGGCTACCATAGCCGGTAACAACTATTTCACTGAGTTCCTGCACATCGACTTCCAACTGCACATTAATTACATCGTTTGCAGCGACTTTTACTTCCTTAGTCGTATAACCAATAAATGAAAACGCCAACACTCCACCCACTTCAGGCACGTCAATTTCATATTCACCATTAATATCTGTAGTCGATCCTTTCGTTGTGTTTTTAAGAACCACACTTACACCCGGCAGCGTACTGCCATCCTGTGCATCCGTCACAACTCCTTTTATGGTTCGTACCGGTGAATTAAAGGAACTGATAGCCAGTACCATCAGGGTAAAAAAAACAATTCTCTTCGTTCTCATGATTTCTATCTTTTTGTTAAACATTTCCCTTATGATGAGACACTATATCTTTTTCCATAAAACTCATGTGATTTTTTTTTAGCTTGGCCTTTCATTTAGCCAAATTGGATTTTAAAACACCATATAGCACAACAGAAAAGACCGACCTGGAGCTGATCAACGAGTATAAGCAACGGGGTGATCTGGAAGTCCTGGGACAACTCTATGGACGCTATACGCATTTGGTTTATGGTGTTAGTCTCAAATACCTGAAAGACCGCGATGAAAGCAAAGATGCCGTCATGTCGATCTTTGAAGAACTTATAGAAAAGGTTAAGAAATTTGAAATACATAATTTCAAGAGCTGGTTGCACGTGACTACCCGCAACTATTGTCTGATGGAACTCCGGTCAAAAAAAAGACAGCCCGAAGAAATGCCTGATACTTTTATGGAAATACCTGACATTTCCCATCATGAAGACAAAAGGGCGCTGGAAAACGACCTGACCAGACTTGAGGAATGTATTGAACAACTCAAAGATGAGCAAAAGCAGTGTGTGCGGTTATTTTTTTTAAACAAAAAGTGTTATAAAGAGATAGAAGCAATCACTTCATTTCCACAGAAAAAAGTAAAGAGCTATATTCAAAACGGCAAACGCAATTTAAAAACCTGTATGGAAGACGGTGAATGATAATAAACACCATATTGAAAGCGAAAAGCTAAGAAAATACCTGGATGGCCAACTTGACTCTTCCGAACAGCAACGGCTTGAGCGGAAGGCCCTGGACGACCCCTTTATGCAAGAGGCTATGGAAGGACTTGAAGCACTTGAAGGTTCTGAACTGACTACTGACCTTGCCGATGTTTCTGCCCGGTTGTCCAAACGTACAGCCGAAAATACCAGAAACCGGTTTGGCCTGTTTTATAAAGTGGCCGCCAGTCTGGCCATCATAAGCGTGAGTATATATCTGGTTATGACCTTTACGGCTAACATCGGAAAGCAAAACGAGGAATCCCTTTCGATGACGGAAGAAACAGGGCAGGCTGTCCCACAGGAAACCCCTGTTGAACAGCCACAAAGCGACACCTTTCATAAAGACATAAATGAAGAAGGAGCCGGGGAGACTGAACAAGAGCAAAGCGATGTCATAACATCGACAGAAAAAACAAAAGCCGAAGATAGACCCGGCGTCAATGAATTTTTAAACAAACAAATACAAGAGGCCCCTGCCGTTGACAAAATGAAGGAAATTGTTGACACCGATGAAAAAAAAGCCGGGGCGCTTAGCGATGCTGATGAAAAAACAGCGGAAGTGGCATTGGCTGAAACCACTTTGGAAACTACTGAAACACCAAAGACAAGTCCTCCGCTAAAACCTACTCCGGAGTGGGACGCTGCACCGGCAAGTGCTGATAAGGCTGCCGAAGTTGCTGTAGAGCCGGAAGAGACTGAAAAAGTAAGCCGCAGCGCAAAAAAAGGATATAGTGACAACCGTGTTACCGGAGTGATCTCCGGCCAATTAGCGGAGGCTCCTTTAAATAACAAAGGCAAAATCATCCAGGGAGAGGATTATATCTACGGCGTTGTCTATTCAACCGATGATAAAAAGCCCCTTCCTGCAGCAAATGTAATGGTAAAAGGCACCGATTTGGGCACTACCACAGATGCCAATGGGCGCTTCAGTCTGCCCAGGCCTGCGGATTCTACCGGTGTAATCAGTATTGATTTCATCGGGTATGTATCCGAAGAGGTGGTTTTTTCAGACGATGAAGATATCACCATAAATATGGAACCTGACCTGGCACAACTCAGTGAAATGGTTATTGTTGGTCATGGAAACCAGCCTGTCCCTCTCAGCCGGGAGGCCGAGCCTGAAAACGGCATACGGGAATTTAAAAAATATATCCAGGAAAACCTGCGTTACCCCACCGAAGCTCTTAATGAGAAGATAGAAGGCCGCGTTATCCTGGTATTTAATGTACAACCCGATGGCTCCGTCACACACATCGCGGTAAGCAAAGGCCTGGGTTATGGTTGCGATGAAGAGGCCGTCCGGCTCATTATGGAAGGCCCGGCCTGGCAACCAGCCTACCGGGAAGGCGTACCGGCTGTTGATGAGGTGCGGATGATTATAAGGTTTAAGATGGGGGATTGAGAAGTCGGAGGCAAGAGGTCTATAGACGAATGACTGATAATGAAAAATTGAGGAATTGTGAAACCTGCCGGGTCACGGGGGAGGAATTGGTGGATATGAGATGTGAGTTATGGCACTTGCCGTTATCATTGGTTATTTCCAATCCTTTTGCGTTTAACTTACCGGAAAGGTATTAAATTTTATCGTTCTGGGCATAGGTTCTGTTTGTACGTTTACATACTTTGCTTATGCCTCTATAAAAAGTAAAAGTATCTGGGTAGTTTCATTTGCTCATATTGTAATGAATAATTCTGCTGCTGCCTTATCATATTACGCCGTAATAAAAAGTCAGTTTATTGCCAACCTGGGCTTATGTCTTACCATGATCATCGTGGTTTCTGTTCTTATTTATAAAAAGAAGTTTAACGTATTTGAGGAGTATTTTGGGATAAATAGTGACCGTCATGCTTGCTCTTCCATATTGCCTGCCTCAAAATGAAAAAAAAATCACTCCCTGAAATATCATATCATTTATTATTGTACTTTTGATGTGACCATGGCTGCATAAGCAGGAGTAACTCCCCCAAAAAATCGGGGGGGATAGAGCATCAGCTTCTTCTGGGAAATAATTGCAGTAATTTAAAGCGGGAGTAGCTCAGCGGTAGAGCATCAGCTTCCCAAGCTGAGGGTCGCGGGTTCGATCCCCGTTTCCCGCTCAAAAATTATTCTGAATCACAAACCAGCCTCGTCTTCCAAACCCGCACACATTTCCCGATGGGTCATCATAATACTCATGGTTTCATTACCGTTTTATCAATAATCTCCTGATGTTCCCCCATTTCCTGCTGCAACTCATACAACTCCTTTCGCATAGCATCCTGAATGTCCAGGTATTCAGGGTGGTCATAGAGGTTGCTCATCTCCTGCGGGTCGTTTTGCAGGTCGAAGAGTTCCCACGTATCGATATCATCATAGTAATGAATAAGCTTATACCTGTCTTTTCTAATACCGTAATGCTTCTTCACACTGTGCCAGCCATGCGGGTATTCGTAGTAGTGGTAATAGACAGCCTGGCGCCAATCCTTATTATCACCCCCTTCTATTATGTTTCTGAACGACCTGCCCTGCATTTCCTCCGGCACTTCAATCCCTGCATAATCCAGGAATGTAGGCCCAAAGTCTATGTTTACAATCAGGTCTTCATTGACCGTACCTGGCTTGATGGCTGCTGGAAAACGAACCATCATAGGGGTGCCAAAAGACTCTTCATACATAAACCGCTTGTCGTACCAACCATGTTCGCCCAGGTAAAAACCCTGGTCACTGGTATAAACAACGATGGTATTATCTGCAAGTCCCTTTTCATCCAGGTAGTCCAAAAGCCGACCAACATTTTCATCTACCGAAACGATGCACCGCAGATAGTCCTTGATATAGCGTTGGTATTTCCATTTTGTCAGTTCATCGCCCTGAAGGTTGGCCTCCCTGAACACCCTGTTTACAGAATCATAGTGGGCATTCCAGGCTGTACGCTGCTCTTCTGTGAGCCAGTTGTTCATGGTTCTTTCCCAGCCCCGTACAGGATTGGCTGTTGGTGGGCCACCACCGGTTCCCGTTTCTCTCTCATAGTCCCCTTCCCTGAGTTTCATATCAGAACTCAGATACATCCGGTCTATGCTTAAGTCCTGTTCAGCAGCAGCCTGCCGTCCTTCATAATCATCAAACAATGTTTCCGGTATTGGCAGGTCTTCCTTAAACAGCCCCAGGTGCTTTGTATTGGGCATCCAGTTGCGGTGGGGCGCCTTATGATGCACCATCATCATAAAAGGCTTGTCTCCCGAC
>JAOUKJ010000240.1 GCA_029882675.1 Cyclobacteriaceae bacterium | reverse complement strand
GCGGGCCGGCATTTCCTGGACTAAAATACCAGCGACCATCGGGGCCCGTCACCACAGAATGGAGACTGTGATCGTGATCATAGCCTCCGAACCCCGTCAGAAACACTTCCCTTTTGTCCGGCACATCGTCGCCGTCTTCATCGGTGTAGATCAGCAGGTTGGGAGCGCACGATACCAGCACTTTATTCCCTATTACGGCAATGCCCAATGGAGCCACCAACAATGAGTCCTGCACAAATACCGTCGACTTGTCTGCTTTACCGTCGTGGTCGGTATCTTCCAAAATCACCACCCTGTCTCCCTTTTCGTGTACCCGTTGTCCTTCTTCCTGGTTATTAAAATCCCGGTAGTTAACCGCTTCGGTAATCCATATACGTCCTTTATAATCCACATCCATATTTGTGGGATTAAAAAACATGGGCGATTCGGCCCACTTCACGGCCTCCCACCCTTCGGGCACATACAAGCTGCCACTTTTTACGGTTTTAAAATCAAGGGGAATATAGGCCCGGGACGATTTGATTTCGTCACAGGAATACAGCATCAGGGCCAGTATAACAAGGCCAAATATATATTTCATAGTCAGGTTATTAGTAATAATATGTCGTTTAATTAAGCCAATCAGACCAACGCTAAAAGGGTTTAGAACCCTTTTAGCGTTATTTCATCTCGAACTTAACGCCTTTAGGTTGTCACATCTCTTTTATTTTCTTGGAAAATGGGTATGCAGATAGGCCAGGTTTTCTTTATACACCGGCACGATCTCTGTACCTTCAGGTCTTGAACCCTCCAGGTGCATCCAGCCGGAATAGTCCATATCTTCCATCAGGGAACGCACCTTGTTAAAGTCCACCTTGCCCTGCCCCAGCTTAAAGCCGTTTTCTTTCATATGAAATTCACAGATCATGTCTTTACCCAGACGTTCTATTTCTTCATAAATATCGTAACCCATTTTTTCGGAGTTGGCCACATCGTAGTAGACTTTCAGGTTTGGCGAATTCACGGCGTTGATGATCTTCAGGTGGTCGTCAGCACTCATCCATGATTCTATACCCAGGACGACCCCAGCAGCCTCTGCTTTAGGGGCCACCTTCATAAATTTCTCAGTAACGATGTCCATCAAGTCGGGTTTTCCGTTGATATCCCCATCGCCAAAAAAAGCGATAAGCACCACCTTTACTCCCATTTCAGCCGCCACATCGATGCTGTCGCTTACCCACTGATCGGTAATGGCTTCAGTGGCATATGGCACGCTGTTCAATTCCCCAATGGCAATGCCTCCGATGGCCACCCCATATTTTTTCACAGCTTCTTTATAAGCGTATTGCACCTCCTTTTTGCGCAGGTGCATTTTATTTGCAGTGTCACCCAGACTGATCTGTACACCGTCCAGGCCAATCTCTCTGGCCCTTTCGAGGGCTGCCACTTCATTGCGCATACCCAGTGACCAATCACAGGCACCGATGTGGTATTTTCGCTTAGCGGTTTTGTGAGGTAAACGGGCAAAAGCCGGGGACACGGATAACCCGCCTACTGCCAGGGCGGTGTTTTTCAGCATCTCACGCCGGTTTGTTTTATTCAGGTTCATAGTTGAGGATTTTAGGAGAGGCAATATAGTAAAAAAACAGAAAGCGCAGGAGGCCATATCAGGGATCATTCCTGTTTCCTGTCCTTTTGTTTTCAGCTATTCATTATTTTGCAATTCTCCTGCCGAAACATCCCATCATGAAATACTTTATATCTTTCTTCCCGTATTGATCACGTTCACCCCATCAAACCGCGCTGTACTACTCCCATGGCTCACTGCAGAAATCTGGCTGGGCTGCCCCTTGCCATCGAAAAAGGAACCAAACAAGCGATAATCGCGCTGGTCACATATTTTCGTGCAGGAATTCCAAAACTCTTGTGTATTGGACTGATAAGCTACGTCATCGAGCATGCCCTTGATTTTGCCATTTTCTATTTCATAAAACAACTGTCCGCCAAACTGGAAGTTATAGCGTTGCTGATCAATGCTGTATGAGCCCCGACCTGCGATATATATACCCTTTTCCACATCGCTGATCATTTGATCAACACTATAGGGTACACTTCCCGGTTTGAGTGATACATTGGGCATACGTTGGAACTGCACGGTATCCCAGCCATCGGCATAACAGCAACCGTGACTTTCCTGTTCTCCTATGATCTTCGCCTGATCGCGAATGGCCTGGTAATTGACCAATATTCCTTTTTTTACCAGATCCCATTGTTTACACTTTACGCCTTCGTCATCATAGCCCACGGCTCCCAGAGAATGGGGTTGGATCTTATCGGCAAACAGATTGACAACATCACTTCCATATTTAAAATCACCTGTTTTCCACTTGTCCAGCGTAGCGAAACTGGTACCTGCATAATTGGCCTCATAGCCTAACACGCGATCGAGTTCCAGGGGGTGCCCCACTGATTCGTGAATGGTAAGCCCCAGGTGGTTGGGCTCCAGCACCAGGCTGTATTTACCCGGATCGACAGATTTAGCATGAAGTTTTTCTTTTGCCTGCTTTGCAGCGGCTACGGCATCTTCGACCATATCATATGAATACCTGTAAAAGGTGTTTCCTGCAGGCCCGGCAATTTTTTCGTCCGGTTTTCCATCCAGGTATTCAAAACCCATACCTACCGGAGCACTCAGTGCATTGCGGGTCTTAAAACCGTTTTCACCGATGGCTGTCACGGTGAAGGTAGGCCATATCCGGTGGATATCCTGATTGATATATGATCCTTCGGTAGAGGCAAAGTATTTTTGCTCATTGACCATAAACAGGTTGGATGAGATAAAATTCGCCCCGGCCTCCATAGCCCGGGCATTGGCCTCCAGAAGCAGGTCTGCTTTTTCTTTGACGGGCACTTCAAAGGCGTTCTTTTGAATGGGGGCTTTCCAGGCTTGCTCTCCGTAATTTTGCACGGGCACCAGGGCTAACGGTTCCTGCTGATATCGCGCATTGGCCCGGGCAATGGTCACAGCCTCCCGGGCAGTTTCGGCTATACCATCACGTTCCATATTGTTGGTAGCGGCAAAACCCCAGGTTCCTTCAACGATCACCCGGATGCCAATACCATACGACTCTGTATTAACAATATTCTGAACATTCTTCTCCCTGGTAAATACGTATTGGTTGAGGTAACGGCCTATGCGTACATCGACATAAGAAGCACCTGCTGACCTGGCTGCATTGAGTGCTACATCGGCCAGGCTCCTGGATTGAGAAGCATCCATTTGCAATGTAAAGGCCCTTTCATCGATATGTTGACCAAATACAGGTACAGGAAGAGTAGCCAACCCGGCTCCCATCCCACTGAGTTTAATAAAGTTTCGTCTGTCCACAGTTGTTCTTCATTTTTTGCGGTGAGATTTTAAAAAGTATTGTTATACAATAAAATTATTCACGTAAATGTATGTATAAAAACATTACAACTGTTTATTATTGTTTCAATAATTAAAAGTTACCATAAATAATTTATGATTTCATCAAATAACTAAATAAATCACGTAGTTCCTGGTCAGACAATCCATGCAACAGGCGTTCAGGCATTACAGAAACCGGCTGTGCATTCATCTCCAGCACTTGTGATGGTGGAAGGGTTATTTCATCCCCTGCCAGGGGCTTCAGAACGATGTTGCCCCCGGTGCGTCCGGTAATCATCCCTGACAGGGTGCGGCCATCCGCGGTCCTGATGGTATAATAAACGTACCCCTCCCTGATCCCTGCATTCGGATCAATCGTATTGAAAAGGAGGTAATTGATATTCTTACGGTCATAGCCCGTAAGGTCGGGGCCTAAAGTGCCCCCCCCATCGTCAAACAGGCGGTGGCATGCACCACAGACGTTGGCAAACAACGCCTTCCCTGAAGCAGGGTTGCCTGTACCCGAAGCGAGTATTTGACCCGTTTTTCGTATTTCCATGTCTTTTTCTTCGGAAGTTGCCAGCCGTACTTCTGGCCATAGCTTTTCCGTAGCTTCATTTATTTCCCCATCACCCAGCAGCTTGAGCTGCCTGACAATTTCTTCAGGCACATCCGCTTTGTTAATCTGCTTACTCACTTCAATTTTCTCAATGAGTTTCACTCCCCAGGAAGGCCTGCTGGCAAACAATGATAATGCAGCGAGACGAAGATCCGAATCTGCACGCAACCGATCCGGGTATAGGCCAGCCACCTTTTCGCCTATAGATGTGTCATCGTAACGCTGTAATGACTGCAAAGCTGCCTGGCGTAATGCCCCGGATGCCTGATGGTCGCCAGCCAGTTTCAGCAATACAGGCACTGCCCCGGCCAGTTCTACTTCACCCATAATGCGAACATAGGACAATCGCTCATTGTGGTCAGCTTTTTCGTCGGCCAAAATATTCAGGGCCGCCTTTGATGCCACTTCATTTCCCTGACGTAAGCCTACTGCCCACTGCCCTTCTCCCAGCAGTGCCTGATGTGTAGCTATGGCTTGTTGTAAATGGACAGGCATCTCAATAAAATCCCGACCACGCAGCCCCTCCTGTATCCCGGTCATAAGTATTTTTACATGTTCCTCGGTTGGGGCCAGTTTCAACAGGCGGGTGACGGCCTCATAATCCGCATCACCTCCTGACATGATATATCGCTGCACCAACCGCTTCAAAATAATCTCTTTCATCAGGGGCTTCTCCCATAAGTAATATGCTTCAAACATGGTCAGTACCTGTTGCCGGTTTGAAATGGCTTTCGATTCCAGTGCCCACCAGACCAACAAGGGATTATCCGGGTCAGTGTACACCTTTTCATTGACAAGTAAGCGGGATATTATTGGTACGGCTACCTCACCCGGCCATCTTTTCGCCGATGAAGCCAGTTGCCCAATCACTTCGGGGTGCTCCTCACTTGTAGCCATATTAACTAACCTTTTCGCAATTGATTCAGTGGCCTGGCCCTTGTCACCTGTTAGTCTGACAGCCCACATCCGCACGAAGGGATCTTTATGTCCGAGTGCTTTTAACGCTAAAATATCATCCAACCCCCCACTCAGATGAATGGCCCACAGGGCCTCCAGAGCGGCCTGCCCATCGCCCTCTTTAAACAATTTCTTCAATGCAGGTATGGCATTTATCTCCTTCCGGTCACCAAACTGACGCAGGGCCTGTTGCCTGAACCATTTATTTTCATGCTCCAATAATGCTGTCAGTTGCTCATTGGAATATTCGCTTAAATCGAAAGCGCCAACCGGACTAGTGTCTTTATTGCGCAAGCGGTAGATCCGCCCCGTATTTTTCTTCCAAGTGTCGCGGGGATCAACATGTGAAAGGCGGTTGTCATACCAATCGGCCAGGTAAATACCCCCGTCAGGCCCTACCTTGATGTCTACCGGCCGAAACCAGTGGTCGTCTGTTTCCAGTATGCGCTCTTCATCTATGTTGGCAAACGAAGAGCCATTGGCTTCAAAACGAGTGAGCTGTAAAAAGTTATGTAGGGGATTAATGGCCACCATCTTGTCCTTGTATTTTTCAGGCAGGCTACCACCTTCATAGCGCACAAAGGCATGTGTGAAACGAATTTTTTCACCTTCCAGGGCCATGTTGGGCAAATGACCAAAAGCGTAAGGGTTGGTTAAGGCACCGTGTTTACCCCAGTTTTTGGCATAGTACGCCCCCTGCTTATAATACATCCCGCGGTCAGTGCCATTATCGCCTGAATAAACACGTCCTTTACTGTCGATTTCTACATGAAAGGTGTTTCCTCCCCCCTCAGCATAAACTTCAAAGACCTTTGTTTCGGGATGATAACGCCATATGGCCTGCCCCATAAATTGAACATTTTTACTAACTGCCGAGCTTACCGTAGCTGTAGTTGTACTCCCCTGTGCACCATACAGCCAACCATCCGGTCCCCAGCGCAGGCTATTCGCTACGGCATGTGTATCTTCCAAACCGAATCCCCTTAAGTGTACCTCAGGTGATCCATCGGGCAAGCCATCACCATCGGAGTCGGGATAGGCTAAAAGGTACGGCGGGTTCAACACCCAGATTTGCCCACGGCCCAGTTCCACACTTGTAGCTATGTTCAGGCCTGTAATGACATCGGTGGCTTTATCAAAGAATCCATCCTGATTGGTATCTTCAAATACCGTGATTTTATCGGCTCCTTTCACCCCCATGGGAGGAGGCGAAGGAACGGTATCAAAAGTCATTCGGATGTGGTGATCTATACCCGTAACTTTCAGTCCTTCGGGATATGGATACTGCATATACTGTACCACCCAGAGCCTTCCACGGTGATCGAAATTGACTTCTACCGGCTGATGTACTTGTGGCTCAGACAACACCAGATCCAGCGCCAGGTCAGCAGGAAAACGAAACCCGGCCAGGGCTTCCTGAGGTGGCGTAAACCCGGAACTGTCAGAAAGATCTCCG
>JAOUKJ010000856.1 GCA_029882675.1 Cyclobacteriaceae bacterium | reverse complement strand
GTTCCTTCGCTCACGAAAGCAACTTCATCATAAGAGTCGATCGAGTTGAGCATCGATTCTGTGCTATTGGGATCTGCGGCAATGGGTACATCATACAAATGTTGATAATATAAGTCCAGTTTGAAATGGGTGTCAGTGCCGAGCATCATACTGTATCCGGTCACAAAATGTAAAGCTTTGGTAAGTTCAAGGTCTCTGTTGGGCGATTCTATGGTGCCGGAAGCGTTTTCGATATTAACAAAGTAGCCGGGCAGTACCTGTGGTTTGCTGTGTATTCCGGCCCCTACGTTTATGGTGCGGCCCGGTTTCATTTGCCACTGCAGGGCGGCCCTTGGTTCGATGGCATAAGTGTTGTTGAGGGTGAAGAAAGTACTGTGCAGACCGTTTACCAGTGTCAGTTTGTCGTTTACCCTGTGTTTCCAACTAAAGTATGCTTCTGCAAGTCCTGCGCTGTTTTTTTCATCAATGGCTGTAAAAAGCGTATCGTTTATTTTATACTGTTGATCGAAGGTGAAGGCCTGATGGGAATAAATCAGGCCGGCCTGGGTTTTGTTTTTCACATTTACCTTTTTGTGCAAAGCAGCTCCTGTTCTTAAAGCTCGTTTGTTTTGGATGTCGTAACTACCATATTCAACCAGATTTCCGTTGGATATTTGAAAGGTGCCGTCCATACCATTGGAGGCCATGGAAAGAAAAGACTCCGTATAGGTGTTGCTGTTAATAAAGTAGATGTGGTTGAGGCCAACGACTCCCAGGTGGGCCTTTGATTCGCTTAAAAACCCGATATCGGCCTGGTCAATTTCACGTAGTGTAGTTGAGTCGAGGAGAATATTGCTCTTTCCCACCAGCCCGAAGAGTGAAAAGGCCCCGGCATTTTTAGTGGGAAAGTGAAATTTGAAAGAGAGGTCTTTGTATTTAGGAACACCTCCAAAGTCCACTATACCGGCGTTGTCGAGAATTTCAAGTGATGAGTAGCGACCATTGATCAGGTAAGATGCCTTTTTTCCTTTCACAAAAGGGCCTTCCATGGTCATGTCCATACCAATAACCCCCGCGCTAAAATCGTATTCCCTGTTTTCGTTATTGCCCTGACGCAACTTCATGTCAAATATTCCCGAGAGGGCATTGCCATACTCTGGTGAGAAAGCGCCGGTCAGGAAATCGGAATTGGCCAACACCGAACTGTTGAGCGCATTGATCGGCCCACCAGTGGCTCCTTCGCCGGCAAAATGATTGGGGTTGGGGATTTCAATGCCTTCCAGCCGCCACAGCATACCTTTTGGTGAATTGCCTCTCACAATGATGTCATTGTTGCCGACCGGACTCGCATTTACACCGGCATAATTGGCCGCCATACGGGCAGGATCATTGAGGGTACCTGCAAAGCGCGTGGTCTCTTCCACCGAAAATGTGCGGGTACTCACAATGGACATTTCATTGAGCGCCTCGTTTTTGGGGAGATCATCCGCTATAATGACAACTTCTTCAAGCCCCATGACGGCCTCAACAATTTCAATTTTGAGCACCACTTCCTTGCCTGAATTGACCACGATGTTGCTAAGTGTTTTTTCTTCGTATCCCAAGTAATTGATTTTAAGGTCTACACGCCCTATCCT
>JAOUKJ010000239.1 GCA_029882675.1 Cyclobacteriaceae bacterium | reverse complement strand
GTCTGGCAACTTTACAAAGCTGGCACTGGTATCTGCACTCATTTCTATACCCATTGGTATTTACGTCAACAATACCTGGCTCAGCCAGTTTGCTTACAGGGCAAATATCCCATGGTGGGTCTATGGGCTGGTTGTTGTGGTTGTTTTACTGATCACCATACTGGCCATTATTGGTCAGATTTTTAAGACTTCGCGTATGAGCCCGGCGGAGGTGATCAGGCAGGAGTGATACTAATCAATATCATCACTTGGATTAAAAATTTCAAACTTAAAATTAAAGCCCTCACAGGGTTGTATCAGTTTGATAAACTGCTCTATGGTAATTCGTTTTCCATCGACCATAAAAATTTTACCATTGGTCGAACCCGGAATACCCTCAGCCCCTTCAATCCGGCCACGCAATATATGCTCATCATAAAAATCCACCTTTCCGTCATCAATAATCAGGTGCTTCCTATTTATATCTTTTTTAATTTTGGCTTTTAGTAAAAGTTCCGCTTTTTCGATGTCTTCATCAAAGTCTGATAAAACTTCATATGTACGGGGCTCATGCTTTGAATTTTTTCCAATCACTTGTATTGAAGTAGAAAGCAATCCCGAGGGGCATTCAAAGGACAGTATCTTGAAATGGGAAGGGAACTTATTATTAACGATGCTCATCTTCTACATAATAAATCTTTCTTGTCACAGGGTAGTTGACCACGTCAATCCCCATCATGGCATAGTTAGCTATAATTGCCTCACAATAGGCCTTCATGTTTTCCTCCGGCGTCCTGGATAGGGCCAACTCTATCTCCTCCTTCAACGGATCTTCGTTTTCATCGATGTAGTAGATTGATCGCGTGCTCATGGAGTAAAGTTACTAAAACATTCCAAATCTGATAAAAACCGTAACAGATTATTCTACCCGGCCCGTTTTTTGTGGTGATTAAAACATCCACCAAACACCTCCATCATGAAGACGATTCTTTTTGTTTTGACTGTAATCAGTTTACTATCATTCCACCATATTCCGGCCCAGAATTTATCCGATCATCTGGGCGCCGTAAAAACCAATTTTCAAATCTATTCAGACACCACCAACCTGCAGGTCAGTGAGCAAATACTGATCAAAAGGGCAAGCCATGATGCCTACAGATATTATGAGGGCGGAGGAGTGGGCTATGGGTATGAGGAATATCACCTTGAATTCACAGTTGGTAAAAAAATTAATTCTGAAAATTTGTGGCCCGGATACCTTGAGCGTTTCTATCAGGATAATCGTACCATTTGCAAACTGGTTTTCTACGATCAATTCAATAATACCCTGGCTACGAAGATGGTCTTGTTCGTTGATCAATTGTTCAATCCCGACGAAACAGAATTCTACTTTTATTCCATTGATCTCAGGGATATCCCTCTTGTCTTGCTAAATAAAACGGTGAAAATCAATATTGTTGAACAATTAACAGGAAGTAAAAGAGAGGCCGGAAAATCGAATTAATACTTCTCCAGCCTTTTTAGGGCTCCGTTATAATCTACTTCTGTTTTTATGGCTTTGACTTGCATGCCTTTAATGGTCTCCAGCATCAAACATCCATAAAATGTACTTTTGGTGATTTAACCAATCTTTTTTTTACTTTCCTACTCCACGGATGCAATACAAGCATTTGGTAGCTCATGCTCATACGACTTCTTTTTAATCTTTATGATGATAGCTTTGTACTGCATCATAAAAGTCACTAAATTTGTACATATACATGTACAAATTTTTCATCATGATTACAACAACGATTTCTGATTTCCGTAAAGACATTAAAAAATACTTCGACAAGGTAACCAGCGATTTTGAGACCCTGATCATCAACCGTGGCAAAGACAATGGTGTAGTTATTATTTCTTTAGATGAGTATAATTCCCTTTGTGCCACCCAACACGAGCTATCTACAAAAACCAATGAGCAAAGACTGGATGCTGCGATAGATAAACTACGAAAAGGCAACTCATTTAAAAAGGACTTGTTGGATCAATGAAATATATCTTTGTAGATGAGTCCTGGGATGATTATCTCTATTGGCAAAAAACCGACAAAAAAATATTAAAAAGAATAAATGATTTACTGAAAGACATCTCCCGGACACCCTTTAAAGGAATTGGAAAACCCGATCCATTGAAATACAAATACAAAGGCTTTTGGTCAAGAAGAATAAATGGTGAACACCGGTTGATCTATCAATACCGTGAAGATGAGGTTCTTATTGCGAAATGCCGGTTTCATTACGATTGAATCATCATATTAACCCAACTTGCAGCAAAAGCTGCAAGTTGGGTTTCGTCAAAAGTACGAAGGTTGAGTGGGTTAGCAATTCCTGATTTTACGCCATTTTTGTACTTATTAACCCTGATATTACGCCACTTTCATTCTCAATAGCACTAATATTACGCTACTTTGAGTGTTTTTGTATAAAGGACGATGTGACCCCTTACTCACTCCGCAACCTGTCAACCGGATTGGACACCGCTGTACTCAACGTTTGAGCACCCACAGAAATCAAGGCAATGGCCATACTCAATACCGCAGTAAGTGCAAATACCCACCAGGTGATTTCTGCCCGGTAGGCAAAGGTCTCCAACCACTGTTGGGTGAAGTAATATCCTATGGTGGCAGCGATGAAATATGACAGCAAAAGCCACTTGCCGAAATGGGTAGCTAAAAGAAAAATGACGTTTCTTACGTTTGCACCCATGACTTTCCGTATGGCCATCTCCTGCCCCTTTTGTTTACAATGGTGCCGGGCCAGAGCAAACAAGCCAAAACAACTTACAATAATACTGACCAGTGCAAAAGCTATGGTAACATCTGCCAAAAAATAATCTTCCTGATGTTTCTTTTTCAGTTCATCACCGAGCAGGGAATACTGAAAAGGTGTATCGGGGAATACTTTGCTCCACACCTCCCCGAGATCCTCACGTAAATCAACAAAATTCCGGCCCCTGTAATTGACCAACAGCCGGTTACCCTTTTCGGAATAGCCGATCATATATAATGGCACTTCCTGCTTCAAGGATGAAACATTAAAATCAGCAACAATACCGGCAATTTGCTCTCCTTTTGTGCCCGGCACTACTTCACCATGAGGAGAAAGCAAATCAAAATACCGGACAAACTGCTCATTCACTATTTTGCTGGAATCATTCAACGGCCAGGGCGAATTTCCCAACTCAACACTTAGCCCCAGTGCAGTCAATAAATCTTCATCACCCGAAAGAAACCAGGCTGAATAATGTTCATCTTCACTGAGCTCATGCCTGAGTATCCAATTACCGGATACCGGATTGCCATTGGCCACACTTATTTTTTCAATATTATAACCTGTCTGATTGGCAAGTTCCTGTTTTAATACCTTCAGCTTTTCAGGATTATCTCCCCGGGGAAGCCTGATTTCAACGACTTCTCTGTCGAAACCCAGGGATTTGTTCTCGATATACCGTACCTGCCTGATCACCATTAAAGCACAAAAAACCAGGCCCATGGAAACCACAAACTGAAGGGTAAACAAGGTATTGCTCACCTGAAACTTATAGCGCTTTTTATCGGTAATCAATCCCACCGGCCTCACCTTGTTCATGTACAGGGAAAGCACCGCGGAAATAAGTATGAGCAAAAACACAAATAAAAGAGCCAGGCCGGCAATTATACTTTTATTGGCAAACCACGACATGCTCAGGTTGGTTGTAAAGAGCCGGTTAAACTCCGGTACAATAAAATAAAGAACCAGCACTGCCAGGGCCAGGGCAGTAAACAAAAAAAGTGACACTTCTACAAGGGCATTCTTTCCAATAGTTACTGCAGTGGCCCCAAGGACTTTCTTTACGCCAAACTCTCTGACACGGTCCATTAATGACGTGACGTACAGGTTTAGAAAGTTGAAAATGGCGATGGACAATACCAGTGCAATAATCACCCAGCCCAAAGTGAGAATCCTGGCATTGCGTACAGAAGTAAAAGGCCTTTTGTTTGCTTCATCGAAATAAACTTCTGTAAGTGGCTGGATAAAATACTTGCTTTTGCCTTTACCGATGAGTGATGGCATTTCGGCCTGTCTGGTCAGTTTTTCTTTAAAGTCAGCAATATTTGACGCTGCGTTTACACTGAGGTATGTGACCGCTCCGTGTATGGTACCTTCAAAGTGTTGGAAGGGAACCAGTGCATCAAAATTGAAGTGGGTATTTTTTTCTCTTTTTTTAAAAACACCCGCTACGGTAAACAATACCTGTGAGGTGTCCTGATACAGTGAAATTTCCTTTCCCAAAACATCAGTAGTCCCGAAAAGTTTCATAGCCAGCGGCTTGGTGACAATCATTTCATCCGGGCCCCAACTCATGTTTCCATTTAACAAGGGAAAATCAAACAATGAAAAAAATGTACTGTCCACCGCCACCACCATATTTCCCGCAAAGTGGGTTTCTTTGTATTCCAGCACATTTCCGTTGCCATCAAGCTGGGTCATTCGGCAAACCTTTTCCACCTCCGGGAAGTTGTGTAAATAACCGGCGGCCTCATTGGTAATATAGGGAATGTGTTTGGAAGGATCTTTGGAAAAAGGGTCGTCACTCAGCAAACGGTAGGTGTGGTCCTTTTGCGTATGAAAGTGGTCTGTTTTACTTTCTTTGTCAATAAAACCATAGAGTATTGCTGCAACGGCCAGTCCGACAGTCAGGCTACCCAAAATTATAGCGGAATGCAGTTTTTGGCGAAACATGCGGCGTAGGATGAGGTTTAGGTGGAGGTAACGCATAGGTATATTATTTTTCTCTGGCATAAACAATTCTAATGCCAATCTCTAAAAATATTTATATTGTATAAATGTAGCAATTTCCAGGAAAACATGGCCCCGTCTTAAAAACAAAAAACCGTCCTGTACCAGACGGCAGGTGTTCGGTATCAGACAGAAAGTGAAATATTAATTGCCAAATGCAGGTTTCATCATAATTAATTCTTTGAAAGGCCTTCCAGAAACACTTTGAGGCTGTGTACTTCTATATTTTCAGCCATCATGTAGGTATCTGCACCAAGGGTAATAACTGGAAAATCTTCAAGCAAGTTGAAATATTGCCGGTCTGCTGATCGCTGTATCATATCCCTGCATATTTAAAATAATATTTTAAATATGCAGGGATATATTTTTCATTTTATTCACAAGCCCAGACCAGCCGCCTTTTCCATGCATACAATGATTCTCCCACCATAATAATCGTTGACTACGGCCATCATCATAAAGTTAAAGTAAGCCAGCCCGTTTTGTGGCTGTGGTTCAAGCTTTAGGAATGAATAGAGTAGATATAATCATCGTTGAAGATCTTCCGGAATCAATTTTTGTTGTTTACTACATTCAAACAGAATTAAAAAAGAAACCAATAGATCAAATTGCTGTAGATGACATTCAGAAAAACATAAAATGGTTTCAAATGACGGATTATAGGTGCCTCTATGGAGGATTGCCCAAAGATCAAAAAAACCGACAACAAAATATGAAAGCAAAAGTAATAAGGAAAGCAGTTCATATTGTTTGCTGTTTGATCTGGCCACTGATGTCGGAAGAACAAAGATCAGGCTAAACAGTTCCAGGAGCAGCAAAAGTGTAAAGGATATTTAGATTGGAAAAAAGGGGTGTTTAAAAAAGAGAAAGTTTTGATAATTATCGGCATTTTGCGTTCTTTTTTCATCCGGTATTTAAATAAATATCAGGCAGAACAAAGGAATGAAAAATTGTAATGACAGTACAATCAGCGCCAATAATTTTTAAGGTTAGTTTGGGTATGGATTGATTATTAATGCCTAAAAATCCGTAAGCGTATTTCAGGTAATCTATTTTATACTTACTACAGAAATACATTTATTTCTTATATTCAAGCCAAAAAACAACATGAACACTCAACTACCTGTCCTCCATCGTACGATAAAATGGCTTTCCTTATGCCTGTTTATCATCGCTTCAGTAAAAGCAACAGCACAGCAAACCGGCCTGGTCACATTAAAAGCCGGGGCCGCAGCGGTTGACATTACCCCAGCTGAGGCCGTTCCCATGAGCGGCTATGCCGGTCGGGAAGGAGCCACTGGTGAAGTGCATGACCAGATTTTCGCCCGGGCCATCGTCTTTGATGACGGCACACAAAAGGCCTGCCTCATCCAGGCCGACCTCATCGGGTTTGGCCATGATTTTGCCGATGAAATAACAGGCCGGATCACCGACAAAACAGGTATCCCTGCCAACAACATCATGTTAATTGCTGCCCACAACCACGGAGGACCTTCTACACGCGTGTATGGTGAAGGCAAAGACAACAAAGCCCTTGACAAATACATCAAAGAACTGAAAAACAAACTGGTAGACGTGGCCATTACAGCCAACAAGACTCCTGAAGTTGTTGAGACCGGTTTTGGACTGG
>JAOUKJ010000237.1 GCA_029882675.1 Cyclobacteriaceae bacterium | reverse complement strand
ACCGGCACATTGATCCATTTCGAGTACAAGGGTATCGGGAAGCAACTTGAATATGGAATTGTTCTTTCCGGAATTTCCCCACTGCTCAATATACCTTCCATATACCGCGCCTGTAATGACCTCCAATAAACCCGGTAATACTTCATAACCCACTACCTCTGTTTCCAGCACATTTCTGGCACTGTATATTTTAGCAAAAGATAACCTGCTGATTTCCTTTAATCGCGCTGCTGAGGGGATTACATCGGTGAGTGCCTGATCAAAAGTGGCGTCCATCATGCCTTCTTCATTATCCAAAAAGGCAACACAACATTCATCAATCAACTGGCTAATAGCCAGCGCGCGTAAAAGGCCTATTTTTTCTTCCTTACTACCAATCTGCTCAAACTTGTCCCTGTCGAACCTGTCGCCCACAATACCGGCCAGCATTTCTACCGTCTCCTCCAGGGACACAAGCCCCAAGCGACATCCGTCCTCGAGATCTATGATTCCATAACATATATCATCTGCAGCCTCCACCAGAAAAGCCAGGGGATGGCGACACCATGCATAATCTTCTTCGTTGGTGGACACCTGCTGTAAACCCAATTCATTGGCTATAGCACTGAATATTTCTTTTTCTGTTTGAAAAAATCCGAATTTTTTCTGACTTCTCCTCCCTTTTTCAACGGATGTAATCTGAGATTCACGGGGGTATTTTGTAAAAGCCGCCAATGTTGCAAAGGTGAGTTTTAATCCCTGATATTGCTTATTGCTTAAAATCCTCAAACCCTGCGCATTGCCTTCAAAATGGGTTAGGTCAGACCACTCCCTGGCCGAAACAATCCTTTTAAAACGCTCACTTTCAGTATGATGTAAGAAAAAATCAGAGATTGCTGATTCGCCGGCATGACCAAAAGGCGGATTGCCAATATCGTGTGCCAGGGAAGCCGCAGCCACAATGGCACCAAAATCATGGAAAGAATAATGTTGTTTTTTTAACTCGGGGTGCCTCTCAATGACGACCTGCCCCACCCGCTTACCCAACGACCTGCCCACCACAGAAACCTCCAGACTATGCGTAAGCCGGGTATGCACAAAGTCCTCTTCCGGCAGGGGATGTACCTGTGTCTTGTCCTGTAACCGGCGAAAAGGATGACTGAAAATAACCCGGTCGTAGTCCATCTCAAACGGACTCCTCAGCGCGTCGCCCGCCATATCGCTTTTATTATGCTGATCCCTTTTCGGAGTCAGGAGGTCTATCCAGTTCATCATATTATTGTTGCTCGGTTATCACCACTGCAAAGGTAAGCAGACCAGGTATAAATACATCGATAAAACACATGCCAAAGCAACTATACTTTTATGATTATATTTTTCTTATACATCCAACGGCCTATTAACCACAAGACAATAACATGTGACAGCGCGAAGAGTAAAGATCCGTTTAAATTGCCTGCGATTTGTACAAATACATTTTGATAAACCCACGCATAGGCATTTACATCACCAATGATGATCTTAAAATAAATTTTCACCCACAAAATAGACAAAACGTAAATTGCCAGGGGATTCGTGCCGAAGACCAGAAAGGGCTCAATCCACTTTTTCTTATTCCTGATATCTACAAAATAGATGAGAAATGAGATAATGACCAGGGCTAAGCCTGAGCACATCAGGACGTAAGAGCTCGTCCAGATGGGTTTGTTGATGGGGAACACCATATCCCATACCAGCGCCAGGAAAATGGCCCCATTGCCATAAAGAAAAGTGTTTATGATGAGTACTTTTTTGTCTTTTTCCCGTTGTACATAACTGCCGGCAAAAAAACCAATAATCACTGAAACAACAGCAGGCAGGGTACTCAAAAGGCCTTCCGGATCGAAGGGAATGCCAAACCCCCTGTATAAGTGGCTTTCACCAAAAAGCAAAATATCAAGTTTGGCCACCGCATTCCCCTCCAGCGAAAAAGGATCGCCCGTACCAAAGAAATAAAGGATGCCCCAGTACCCGAACAATATGGCCAGTGAAGCAATAATAAGTTGCTTCTTATCCAGAAAATAACACAACAATGCCCCTGCACCATAGGCCAGCCCTATCCGGTGAAGCACACCCATAAACCTGAACCTGCTCAGGTCCATGAAGCTGGCGCCTTCCTCTCCCAGGGTATAAAAAGGAAAGGCATTCATAAAAACGCCGATAAAAAATATGATCAGTGTCCGGGAAAGTATTTTTTTTACCGCCCCGGATTTATCATCCCCATATTTTCGCAGTGAAAAGCTCATGGCCGCTCCTACGGCAAAAAGGAAAAAAGGAAAAACAAGGTCAGTAGGGGTAAAACCGTGCCATTCGGCATGGCGAAGCGGGGGGTATACATAGGACCAGCTCCCGGGTGTATTTACCAGAATCATTGAAGCAATGGTTATGCCCCTGAATACATCCAGGGCTACCAGTCTCTCTTTTTTTTCAATCATAGTTAAAGAAGCTAGTGAAAAACGAATTCGCTATTTGTGAAAATAAAATTGAAATTGAAAGCCGTAAGTGAAAAAACCAGCAATACGTCCTTATTTCTCACTACATTGGCTACACACAATGTCATTTAACCGGCCATAAGGCCATAACGCATAGGGTTCGGTAAACAGCACGCATAAATCAGGATCCGCTTCGATAAGCTTAATAAAGTCCCTGTTATGATAATAGGCCAACCTCAGAAAAAGTAAGCGCGAATCGGATCCCAACGTATCGGAATTTCGAGACACTGCATTCAATAAATTATAGGCCGCCTCCGAGCCGTCTCTGGAAAGGTAAAGATCATTGAGCAAAAGGAAATGCCGTGCCAAACCATAGGCCTGTGCATCATTAAGCTGATCTGCTCTGGTCAAATAATACCGCTTCAAAAAGGAAAAGGCGATATTGAGCTTGTTTTGTTCCTGAATATCCCGCAGGCCCTTTTCCAAATAGACATTTATTGATTTTACATAAAATTTTATGGCCAGGGCGTCTACCTGTCCGGTGCAAACTCGCTTTCGTATTTTATATAGTCTGCTCAACTGTTTCCGCATAATATCCATATCCACGCCCGGGTCGTAATAATCATCGTTTTTTTCGTCCCACCCGTCAATATTTATTTTGAGAAATTCATACAGGTCGAACTCAAAAAGGTTATCAGACCGATAGACATAACTGAGAATACTGGCATCTTTTTCAAACACGAGTTTTCTGATGAGAAAATAATAAGGTGGCCAGGGGTCTGTTTCGGTAATAAAGCTCAGGGAGGCCTCCGCCGGACTAAAACATTCGGCAAAGGCAGGTGGGTATATGGGGGCATTATTTATGAAGTGCAGGGCGTTGAGTACAAAGGGGTAGAAATAATGAGTCCGGGGGTATTTTAACCGGCAGAGAAATGTCGGGGGCAACTCTTGCGCACGAATGAGCTGAATGGTAAATAGCAACACATCAGAAAGACGTGTATGCAACTCCGCTATACTGAGCAGGCACCCCACCGATCGGTTTCGCCCACTGCTGATGGCCCCGGTGTATGCTGCAACAAATTCTGCCTGGGCATCGGTAATAATCTCCTCCAAGGAAAGGAGCTGAGGAAGTTTTTTGTACTTATTGAAATTAGCCGCCGCCTGATAGAAGAACACTTCCTTCATCAAGGCACTTTCATTGATGTTTTCCAGGGCCGCTTCGCGAGATATCTTACCCTCCGATACCAGTCGCTCGACATAGTCAATCAGGCCCATCATCCGGGCTCGTACCTTTTCATCGGAAATATTGAAACGCCCTTCACATATCAGGTTTTTGACATTCCCCAGATCCCTGAAGGTGGCCTCTACCCTTTCGGCATCAGAAAACTTTTGATTTAAGGTAAGTGTTAAAATGGCCTTCCGCTGTTGAGCCAGGAGGGGTTCCAGGATCTGCTCTACAGAATCCTTTTTAAGCCAGTTTTTCACCTCTTCATGCGAGAGACTGTCCATCCACGCAAATGAGCCATCGGCAATTTGTTTACTGAAGAGCGCCCAGTTTTCAGTGGTGATCACCGTATCCAGATCAATGATCTGATCATTGTATTTTTGCAAAACATTGATCAGTACCCGGGCTCTTCGATTTTGCAATCTCACATTGTTTTCATAAGTCCCCTCTACCGAAGCATATCCTTCTACCGTTGCCGCCACAATAGAATAGCTGCTGTCGGTGAGTACGTTCACTATTTCCCTTATATCCTGCTCGTTGTACTCTGCACGATCTTTTGCAAAAGACAACTGATAAACCCGCTTAAACTGGGCTTCTGATCGTGGCCTGTACCTGGTGGGCATCATTGTTTCAGCGCCATTTAGCTGGGAAAATAAGGTAAACCTGTTAAAAGCACCGCAATCTTCCTCGCTGAACAAGGGGAAATCATCCAGGTAAGCTGCCCTTAAGGTGTCGAATCGTAAGGTGGCTACCTCTTTACCGCCCTTGTAAAATTGAAAATCCAACTCGCCACTTTCCCACCGGTTAGTTTGCGGCACTCCCAGCAGTGCCCAGCTGTAATCATTCATTCCCCGAATATTGCCTTTCCCCCGCAGAAACTTTCTGAATTTTTTCTCCTGAGAAGAAGTGTATTCACCAACCACCCCGGCAGATGCTTTATCATAACGGGAGGGCCAATGGTATGGAAGCTGAAGTTTGTGCTGGCTGATCAGGTTGCGACGCATATATTGATATTGTACCAGGCTATCTTTCAGGCTCTCCCCGGTGAGGCAACCTTCCCGGCCGGAGTAAGTTTGCGATCTGATCAGGATGCCATCGCGTTTTTTCTTTTGAAGGACTTTGCGGAAGGGATTGATATCGCCGGGTACAAGGACAAAATGGTCCGGACTGGTCAGTGTATCAATAAAATAACCCCAACTGGTTTCAGACAGGTTTTTTGCAGCCCTGCGTGCCACCGGGTTGGTGAGATCCAGATAAATGCCCCATACCTTTACATCCTTCTGTTGAGAAAAAGCAGGAAGAGAAGTCATTGTAATAAAAAAGAACAGCAGGGTTTTTCTGACCATTTAGTATTCAGTATTCGACCTGATACAAAGTACTGATAAAAACGGAGGGTTTCAAAATAATAGTTGGAAGCACTATTCAATCCCGCACCATATAAATTTGCAGGCTGGCGGCACTATTTTTTTCGCTCCACAGTGAAGGTCACCAGGTTACGTAACGACTGCTTATAGACGCTGTCTTCGAACTGGTCGAGCAAAGCCAGTGCCTGGCTGTAAAAGTTATTCATTTTTTCAACAGCATAATCAATACCACCTGACGCCACCACAAAGGCAATGACTTCTTTTACTTTTTGGGGCTTATTGTTGTGGTTGCGAATGATATTTATGATGTGTCTGCGTTGCGACCAGCTGGCATTGTTCAACGCATAAATGAGGGGGAGTGTCATTTTTCGTTCCTTAATATCAATCCCTACCGGCTTGCCTATTTCCTCTTCTCCATAATCGAAAAGGTCATCTTTGATCTGGAATGCCATGCCTACCAATTCACCAAACTCACGCATTTTATCAATTTCCCCATTAGACCGACCTACCGAACAGGCTCCTACGGCACAACAGGAAGCAATCAAAGAGGCTGTTTTCTGCCTGATAATGTCAAAATAAATTTCCTCATTTATATTTAGCCGCCTGGCTTTTTCCATCTGCAACAGTTCGCCCTCGCTCATTTCCCGCACGGCATTAGATACAATTTCCAGCAATTGAAAATCCTTATTTTTCACCGACAGCAGAAGTCCCCTGGACAAGAGGTAGTCGCCCACCAATACGGCCACTTTGTTTTTCCACAAGGCATTCACCGAAAAAAAGCCCCTGCGATAATTCGCATCATCGACCACATCATCATGTACCAGCGTTGCTGTATGTAGAAGCTCGATCAGTGAAGCACCCCTGTAGGTGGCCTCTGAAATCTGCCCGCAAACACCCGCACTTAGAAAAACAAACATAGGTCTTACCTGCTTTCCTTTGCGTTTTACGATGTAACTCATAATTTTATCCAGCAAAAGAACCTTCGTCTTCATGGAGGAACGAAATTTTTTTTCGAACTCCTCCATTTCGAGGGCTATGGGCGATTTGATATCTTTCAGGCTTAGCGACATATTGTGCAAAAGAAGCTACAATATTACGACCCTGATCATGTGAATCAAAACAAAAAGACATGGAGAATATAAAAATTATACATTTTGACGTCAAAAATGGCTTGAACGACAAGCAAATTATTGCCGATGCGCGCCTGATACCCAATGGGCAGGGAAAGCCCCTGGTGCTGTTCGTGCATGGTTTTAAGGGATTTAAAGACTGGGGTTTCTGGGATATCGTGGCCAATATGTTCGCTGAAGCGGGTTTTATTTTTATTAAAATAAACCTTTCGCACAACGGCACCACAAAAGACCATCCCCTTGATTTTGCTGATCTGGAGGCTTT
>JAOUKJ010000238.1 GCA_029882675.1 Cyclobacteriaceae bacterium | reverse complement strand
TCTTGTCTAATAATTCTTGTATCTTTTCTGTTCCAAGGGCAAATCCATAAGGTTGGTTTTTAAAAGCAGGTGTACCATTTCTAAACGCTTTAAAATTCTTAAATTTTTTCTCGGCATCAATTTTTGAAATAAATTGACCCGTATTTGTGTTTACTCTTTTGTGTTGCCAGTACTCGGAGTAGGCTTCTCCCAGCCCCCTATCTGAAGGTGTTTCTGCCGGTTTAAGGGTATCAGCCCCAACTGATGTTTCTTCTGTGGTGGTACCTCCTGGGTCACAGGATATAACAAAACTAATTACAACTACTAAAAGCAGTGTGTACATAAATTTTTTGTAAAGCATGGTTTTTAGTTTTAGTGAAAAATAAATTTACAAGTAAATATCAAGGGATACAAGGGCAATGGCAATACCCATAAGTGGGTATTTTTTTTTGTTGTACATTGGCTAATTGGTGAGTTGGTTGTTGGCGAGTTGTGGATTTGTTTTGTTGACGAGTTGAGGCGTTGAGAAGAGGGTCATTGCCACTAGCCAGGGAAGACAATCCAGTGGAATTTAGAATATAGTCCTGCTGTCGCAGGATAGAATTTAGAATTTAAAATCGAAAGGACAACGTCAAGACCCGTACATGGTTTTCAACCACCTCAAACACATCTCAGGCCACGCTGCATGAGTGCCTTGTTTTGCCATGCCATAACCGTGGCCGCCTTTATTAAAGATATGCAGTTCTCCGGGTATACCCTGACGCTGTAGTGCCTGGAAGTAGCGAATGCTGTTGTCGGGTTTTACCGCTGTGTCATCGCTGCTATGAACCAAAAAGGCAGGCGGGGTATTTTCATTTACCTGCTCATCGGGGGAAAAGCTCCTTATTTTATCATTTGATGGATTCAGCCCCAGCAGATTTACCCTTGAACCTTTATGGCCAATGGAATCTATCATGGAAATAACCGGATAGACCAATATACTAAAAGCAGGCCTTGTAGCTGCGGAACCACTCAGCAGGGTAGAAGCTGAAGCGGCCAGGTGTCCCCCGGCAGAGAAGCCCATCACTCCTATTTGGTCAGGATTAAGATCCCATTCCGTTGCCTTTTTTTTCACAAGGCTGATGGCCTGCATCACATCATCAAGTGGCCCCATACTTTTGTTTTCCATAATGGAAGCATCGGGCAGCCGGTATTTAAGCACAAAGGCGGTGATGCCCTGGGCATTAAACCAACGGGCGATATCGGTGCCTTCATGTTCGATGGCCAGGATTTTATAACCACCCCCCGGGCAAATGATTACTGCGGCATCGGAAGTCTTTTTCGTGGGTTTGAAATATGTTATGGTGGGGTCTGTCACATTCCAGGTACGCAACACGTCCCCATTACCGCGCTCAGTCGTTTCTTTTATCTCCTCGTTTTTCAACGCGCCGGGTGCCCCATCAGGCCATAAACTGATCTCGGTCTGTGCCCACAAGGGACTAAAAGTGAGCATAAGGCCCACGCTGGCAATAAGTCGCATCATCATATATTATTATTAAAGTGTATCATTCCATATGGCGTTATGCACCCGTTGAGATGAACATCGTGTTGATCATTGAAAGGTATATAATCCAAAGGCGAAGATAGCGCATAGCCTATTTTTTGCACATCAGGCCGGCATTGCGCCATAAAACGATCGTAAAAGCCCTTGCCATAGCCTATCCGGCTACCCTTCATATCGAAAGAAACGAGGGGAACAAGGACAAGGTCGATGTCCTTGAAATCAACCTTTTGACCGTATTCCGGTTCGGGGATTCCCCATTTATTTACTTTTAATTGCTCCATTCCCTCAAACCGGTAGAGCTCAAGAGAAATGCTATGCCAAATTGTTTTGGAAATGACGATGCTGATCTGTGGATATGCGGTAGTTAACCGTCTGATCAGTAGCCAGGTATCAGGTTCTCTTTTTTCTTTTATCGGAAGAAAAACATGAAGCGCATTAACGTCACTCAGGTTAACATACTCAAAAAAATGTGCACATAGTCGCAAATTACGCCTGTTATATTCTTCCTGTGTCAGGGTCATTCGCTTTTCCAGGTATAGCTTGCGTAAAATGTTTTTATTCATCTTTTAATATATGAAAGCGAAAATCGAAAGGAGTAAAAGCTTGTACAAGCCGGGGGATAAAGTCGGGGTTTCCCAAATAATAATTTAGAAAGTTATCTGTTCTTTCCTGGAGATTTCCATTGGGGAATAGATAATCCTTTAATGTTTCTGCTCTATCCAGCCTGTCGGATAAATTGCGTTTTTCAGCCCTCAGCATTTTCTTCTCCATCACATTGAGTTTGTTGAATGTACGTTTGGCTTCTGCAGCTACCATTGGGCCAAGCGTGGCATCTATGGCCTCAGCCTGCTGCTGTATCCGGGCAAAGGCATCTTCAAATTCTTTTTTCTTTCCATTGAGCTGGATGTCTTTATCAGAATATGCCAGGGTAAGTTTTTTTAGCAAAGCATTTTTTCCCGAAAAGAGGTCGGTATAAGAAAGGCCGGATTTGTTGAATTTTCTGCTGATATGCGGCGGCATATACATGGCGAAATTGCGAGGCATGATGGTGGGAAACGCAGTCTCGAAATGATCAAAGGCTTTTTTCAACTGCATCCAATACACCACTTCAGCAGGCCCGCCCACGTAAGCCAGGTTGGGGAGTATGGTTTCCTGATAAAGTGGCCTTAAAATGACGTTCGGACTAAATTTTTCAGGACTTTCACTGATCATGTGCCTGATCTCCTCCTCGCTAAATTCAAGCGAAGTATCCACCACCCTGTAATTATCGCCTTCTTTTTCAATGCGGCTTCGCAGGCCGTCTTCCATATAAAAGAAATTGATTTCACGTGCAAACACCTGACAAGTATACCCCATACTTCCCAGTTGTTGGTTGGTCTCGCTTACCCTGATAAAGGGTGTATGGTCAATAATATCCGCTTCTATGACATGGGAAAAAAGCTTCTTCAGCTCCTTGTTATCTGCATCAACTACCACCAGGCCATATTCCCCAAATAAGGAGTTAACATAATACCTTACGGCATCTGCCAGGCTATTGTGTGCAGTATAGGCGTATTTGAAAGGTTCAATGGCTGCGGGAAGTTCTTCAAGGATTTTTTCCAGCCCTTCCGTGGTAAAGCGGCCAACTGGCCCCTGCTGTTCCGTTTCCCATTTATAATTTTTTCCGTCAAACCGGAAATGCGATATTTCTTCAAAGTCGTGGTCTTCCGTGGCCATCCAGTACACCGGGACAAAATGATAGTCGGGGTATTTTTCCTTTAACTCCCGGCAGGCATTAATTACTGTTATGATTTTGTAAATAAAGTATAAGGGGCCGGTGAAAATATTTAGTTGATGACCGGTGACAATCGTAAAGGTTTTTTCATGGGCAAGGGATGTCAGGTTGTTTTCAACAGCCGGTGTGATTTCCAGTTCCTGATATTGTTGCTGCAGAACCTGACAAAGGGTATCCCGGTTTCTGGCCGGGAATTTTCTTCGGCTGATCAGCTCCCCGAAATTGTCCAGGGCGGGAAATAAGCCGAATAAGTTTTTCATTTCCTCCTTTCCCTGAATATAATTCAGGAACATGGTTGAAAACTGGCCTGTATCTTTAAGATCTATTTTATTTATTTCCATCTTTTCTTACTGTTGCGTACAGATCAAACTCCGTTGCGTTGGTAATTTCTCCCATTACAAAATCACCTTTTTTAAGTTTGAGGCCTTCGACAGGTATAAGTACTTCATTGTCAACCTCCGGAGAATCATGCTCTGTCCGCCCAATATAATGCCCTCCTTCTTCCCTGTCAATTAATATTTTATAAGTATGCCCTACTTTTTGTTCATTGAGCTCCCTGGAAATACCTTCCTGCAGATCCATCAGTTTATTGGCCCGTTGGTTTTTTACCTTTTCAGGCACATCATCGGGAAGGGAAAAGCTATGGGTGTTTTCTTCGTGTGAATAGGTAAAAACACCCAGTCGCTCAAATCTGTTCTTTGCTACAAAGTCCATCATTTCCTGCATATCTTCTTCCGTTTCACCGGGATGGCCCGCAATCATGGTCGTCCGGATAGCCACTTCCGGGAGGCGGTCACGGATGGCATCAAGCAGAGCCTGTGTTTTTTCACGGGTAGTTCCCCTGCGCATCAGCTCGAGTATTTTTGATGAACCGTGTTGTAGGGGGATGTCGAGGTAATTACAAATATTTGATCGTTCTTTCATCACATCCAGTACATCCATCGGAAAACCCGCCGGGAAGGCATAATGTAACCTGATCCATTCCAGTCCATCAATGTCTGACAAGGCACGGAGCAGGTCTGCCAACTTACGTTTTTTATAGATGTCCAGGCCATAATAGGTAGAATCCTGCGCAATGAGCAGGATTTCTTTTGTTCCTTTTTTCACCAAATGGGTTGTTTCTTTAACCAGTTCATCCAGTGGTCGCGATACATGCGCTCCCCGCATCAATGGAATGGCACAAAAAGAACAGGGCCGGTCGCACCCTTCCGAAATCTTCAGGTAGGCGTAATGCTGGGGTGTAGAGGCAATGCGCTCGCCAACCAGTTCTTTTTTGTAATCTGCTTTCATTTGTCGCAACAGCCTGAACATATCGCCTGTGCCAAAAAAAGCATCTACCTGCGGTATTTCGGCCTTCAGGTCTTCACGGTAGCGCTCTGAGAGGCAACCAGTGACATAAAGCTTGCGGATGAGGCCTTCCTCACGGGCCCCGGCATAATGAAGAATGGTGTCTATTGACTCCTGCTTGGCATTTTCAATAAAGCCGCAGGTGTTGATGATGACTACCCTGGCATCGCCCTGATCTTCGTGCTGAACGTTCAGGTTATTGCCTTTCAACTGCGTGAAAAGCACTTCTGAGTCAACGAGGTTTTTGGCACAGCCTAGTGTGACAATGGAAATTTTTTCCTTTGGTATGTTTTTTGTTTTCAAAATAATGTCGTTAATGGCAAAATTATACCCCTTGGTCGGATTAGACAAGGTTTATTTATAAAGTAAAGTTCCCAACTTCTACAATGTGTGTATATTTGCATCCTATGAACAAAAGCTGGATAATAATTGTTTCGATTTTCGCCTGCCTCACGATCTCGTGTCTGGAAGATCCGGCATGTGAAGAGGATAAAGGTGATGTAGTGCTGTTTTCTTTTTTTAAAAAGGCCGACAGCAGTAGTCTTACGCTGTCTGTTGATTCCATTTATATACAGGGGTTTATGCGCAATGCGTACAAAAATGCCAGTATGAGTTCCGGACAGATTGTCTTACCGCCTGAATTGACCTCCCTCAAGCTCATTATCAAGGCAGATACGTTGGAGGGATCACTTGATTTAAACTATCAACCCTATCCGAAGTTATATTCCACCAAATGCAACATCCAACTGCTGTTTATAAACCATAATATCACCAGTCATAGTTTCGATTCCATCGCCACTCATTTTGAAAAGGAGCCTTATAGTTTTGAAATATATTTTTAGCGTTATACTTTTTCTGGCATACACCGCCAATTTTGCACAGACCAGCCCGGAGGAATCTGATGAGCAGGCCGATACTGTCCGCGTGAAAAAAGAACGCGTAAAGATGGAATTGAGGGGCATGCATATGGGGTTTGATGCTTTCGGAGCTATCAAGACCGCTGTTGTTCCTCCTTTGATCGGATGGGAGATAACTTCTGATATCGACCTGAAGAAATACATGGTGGTATTTGATTACGGCAACTATCGCAATGCTTTCCAGGATACTACACGTAACTTATCAACCAGTATTGACGGTGATTATTTCCGCCTGGGAATAGATGGTAATGTATTAAAAAAAGACCCTGATCGAAATGCCCTCACATTCGGTATCCGGTATGGCTGGGCCCGGTTTGAGGATCAGCTGATTTTTAATCATGATTATGCTTTTGCCGATACGGTACTTACGCGCTCGCTCCAATTCCGAAACCTGAATCACCGCGCCCATTGGCTTGAACTTAACATGGGCATGAAGGCCAAAATCTACAAAGGATTATGGCTGGGTTATCAAACCCGATTGAAGTTTCGCCTGAAATACAACCCGGGAGAGTGGATCCCATTTGAGGTGCCGGGTTATGGGCCGACAGAAAACATTTCCACCAGTAACTCCACCTGGGGATTTAATTATTATATTTTATATTATATCCCGTTTAAGCGGGATAAGCCATAAAAAAACCCATATACCCCACAGACCATCAATAAAAAGAGGGTGACTTTCTTTTTTGGAAAATTTTTAATTTCCAGTGTCCGTATCTAATAATGCAGGCTGGCTGATTTTCTCTTTTTATTACCGGGTTTTCTGCTCCAGTTTTTCGAGACGATCGTTGATATCCATCAGCATTTTAAGAATGAGGATATGTGTTTTCTTTGCATCAATTCCTACCGGACTGGCATCACTTGAAATGATGGCAGC
>JAOUKJ010000236.1 GCA_029882675.1 Cyclobacteriaceae bacterium | reverse complement strand
AAAGCCGATCCAGCAAAGCCGATCCAGCAAGTCCGTCAGCTTGTCCGTAATGGCCGTCTGAAAATCCGTCTTGTCGTCCGCCTGGCCGCGCGGGTTTTCCGTCCCGGGACGGGTGGTGCACAACGGACAGCTGTATGCGTCCGTGCGTAAAAAGTGGACTCTTTTTTTCAATATAGGGAGAATTTTTAATTCGTGCTAATACGCCTAAAATTTAAACGAAAGTTGCGCATGGCGTCATACAGCAGTGTTGCCACACGTTTTCAATTCCAAAACTCATATTTGAAGTATCTTGAAACATATCCACGAATACTATTAAAAAGTCCATCTTTATAATAATTATAATAGAGTGTACGTTCAACTACTCTATCATTCATAAATACTGAGCTAATGTCAGATTCTATTAGTCGACCATTAGAATCAAAACTGTTTTTAATAATCTTGTAGTTTTCAAACTTCTGTAAATTGTCATAGTCCTTATAAGCTAGCGTATTAGGAATTCCGTTAATGGTATCTGTTACCTTTTTTAATTTGGGTTTTAAAGAAAAACCGTAAGATTTACTGACATAAAAGTCCATGTCGTATTCTTTTGTGTTTTCATAAACAATTATTGAATCTTTTTTCCGAACCGTTGTCGATATATAAGGCAAATAGGAGTATTCACTTACATAAACAAAGTTACCTAAGTTCTTTCGGGATGAAATTAATTTCCCATTTATTCCATATTGAAAAACAATTGAATCTGTTCCTACAGAATCAACAATCCTAATTAAACGGTCATAAGAGTCATATTCATAAAGGTTTACCTTTTCAATCCATTTGTTTTTTCTGGTTCGCCTATTATAGGATGCACTATATTTGGTTGAGCGTATTCTTTTTCCAGACTGGTCAAATTCAACAATTTCAGATAAATCTCTTGGCGAATTCAAATAGACGAATACTTTTTTGACTTGCCGGTTTGAATAAATGCTATCTGGCTGCCATCTGTTTGCAATTTGTCCGAAACACAATGTAGGCGAAAAAAGAATTATTAAAAAGATTATCCTGTTCATCCTAGGGAACTTGGTTTTTCAAATGTGTGGCAACGTTTAGTATATGAAAAGTAGGCGATTTCGAAACACTATATTTACTGCTAAGTACAAAGTTTGATACGAGCCAAAACCCTTGATTTTACTACTATTTCGCCTATTTTTTATATACATTGTTACCTGCTGGCTTTTTATTTTTTCTTATCAAATTTATCAGTCCAACTATTAAATTCAGAACGACTACTGAGGGAATGTAATAGAACACTCCGATTATGTAAAACCACAAAGTCGCAATTGAAATTAGCTCAAACCAATTTGTCTTTGTAAGGTTTCCGAATAAGTTTCCCCCGAAAACCAAAAAAGTCAAATACAATAAGAGACCAAGTCCAAGTTGTGGTATCAAAGAGTAGTTGAAAAGCAGTCTTATTTTTGTCAGGCTGAAAGTCATTTTGTGTTTCAGTCGATTTAGCGTTAAGACAACTGGCAGGACAAAAAATAATACTGTCAGCGTTGTAATTAGTATGTATTCTATGTCTGAGTTGGTTGTCATTAAGTGCAGTTCAGATTGAAATTCACAAATCCATAGGTTATAAAACCAATTATTAGAATACTCAATGCCAACAGAGCTAATTTGGTCTTCTTATTTGTCGTTTTCCAAATTGAAACAGTCAAAATGGTTTGAAGTCCAAGTGCAATTAATTCCATTAGAAATAAAACTGGTCCGCAAACCCAATTGGATTTGTTTTGGTCGAGGAAGTAAGTCATAATTGTCAAGGCAAGTAATACGACAGATAGTCCTGTTACTGAAAATTCAAGTGTTCTATTTCTAATCGTTGTCGTCATTTTTAGCTTACAGGTAACGTCCCGGCTATGTGCCGGGGCAATCATTGCCACGTTTTTTCAATCTAATGGCCATTGCCAGATAAATATACGAAACTTCTGGTTTTACTCCATAGCTGCCATGGCATCATAGCCATTGTTGAACCGAACACCTTCGGTGGAGGGATCAACAAAATCTAATATAGTAACTTTGTTATTCAACTAACATAATTATTATATGAATCATTTAAAAAAAGTAATGAACTACGAAGCGTAGGCTTAAATTCCAAAGCAGAAGGTCTTTTACTAAAGTCATCTGAGTATTTAACGGCCAAAAATTACTCTCCAAGAACAGTCCGTAATTACACCGCTGAGATGCGTTTCATCTTTTCTTATTACAACAAAAAAGACCCCGAACGCATCACTCAAGACGACATTATTGGGTATCTCAATTTTATCAAGAAACAGTTTGGCTCAGGCTATGACAAATGCAGGATGGTGGCTCAGGCCTGTAGCTTCTTCTACAAAAACATTTTGCGCGTGCCCTATGTGGTGCCCAGTTCTTTTTACCCCCGCAGGGAGTTTAAGCTACCCAATATCCTTAGTGAGGAGCACGTTAAACATCTGCTAAAGGGTACAGTCAACCCCAAGCACCGCTGCATATTAGCCATGTTTTATGGCACAGGGCTACGGCTGGAAGAAATGTGCCACCTGAAGATGTCTTGCATCGACTCCAAAAATGCCGAGGTCAAAGTAGAAAAGGGAAAAGGTAACAAAGACCGTATGACCATCCTGCCCAAAGATCTGCTTCCTGACCTATACAGTTACCACAAAATCTATCGTCCGAAAGTATATCTTTTTGAAGGAAGGGTTGCAGGCAAACCCATGAGCAATGGCGCCATGCAGGTGGCCGTTCGGCAGTCAATGACCAAGGCAGGCTTCGAAAAAGGCAAATACAGCGCCCACAGCCTGCGCCATTCTTTTGCCACTCACTTGCTCGATGCAGGCAGCGACCTGCATACCATAAAAGTACTCCTTGGACATAGCTCCATTGAGACAACCATGGTTTACCTGCACCTCCAGAAAAGCAAACGATCCAAGTTGGTTTCTCCTTTCGATCAACTCAAACTCACTGGTCATGGGCAGTAAACAAACCTTCCAAAGCCTGTTTGCCTGTACAAATTATGTGGCTAAAAACGAATATACCAGACAGGTAATGTCCCGAATCCATCGTTGCCATACCAAGGATTTGGGATATCATTGCTACCAATGCAACAACGAAGAGTGCTTGAACACCCACACTCAATACCATAGTTGTGGAAACCGGCATTGTCCGTTTTGCGGCTCCCTCAAAAAGGACAAGTGGGTAGAAGAGAGGTTGGCTGATTTGTTTCCTACGCCCTATTACCATATTGTTTTTACCGTTCCCCATAGTTGGAATACGGTGATGATGCAATCGCCCAAAGAACTGTATAGTATCTTGTTTGATGCTGCATCAGCAACCTTGCTCGACTTTTCCGGTAATAACAACTATATGGGAGCCACACCAGGCATTACGACCGTGTTGCACACCTGGGGACAAAAACTAGATTACCATGTGCACCTGCATTGTGTTGTCAGTGGGGGTGGCATCAGCAACGGACAATGGGTAAATGCCAAAAGGTCAAATGGTAAGTTTTTGTTTCCCATCGCAGCGTTACGAAAAAAGTACAAGGCCTTATTCTTACGCCTGGCCAGAGAAAGAATGCAGGACATTGCCGCCAGTGATGACCAGATCGATACAGCCATCCGGGAATCGGGCTATAAACAATGGAAAGTGTATGCAAAAGCACCTTTTGGAGGACCCGATCAGGTATTGAAGTACCTGGGGCGTTACACCCACAAGACAGCCATTACCAGCTACCGGATAGATACCCTTGAAAATGGAACGGTTCGTTTCAACTACAAAGACTATGCAGATGGAAACAAAACCAAGAGCATGGCGCTTAGCGAAAAAGAGTTCCTGCGAAGGTTTGAGCAGCATATCCTTCCCAAACGTTTTGTACGCATTCGTCATTATGGGTTCCTGACCAACAGGGGAAAAGTGACCCGCTTGAACCATATCAGAAAAACGATGGGTTTGGCGCAGGCAAAAGCCCCCGTGGAAATACCGGTTGCCGTTCGGCTGTTAGAAAAGTTTGGCAAGGACATCACCCGGTGTACCGAGTGTGAAACAGGACGCTATGAACTATTATTTACCAAGCGTTTTGGGAAAACCACTTATCGGAAACCTCAAAAAATCCCGGTGTAGGCATTGAAGTTGAAAAGACAAGGATCAGCTTCAAGACATCATGAAAAAGTCCTCACCCGATGATACTTTTTATTGTGGGGAAAGGGGGAGTTATATCCATGTCAAAGAAAAAATGATGATTAGGACAGCCAAAGACGATACTAAAAAACAAAAAAAGATAAAGAGAGCAAGCGTCAAAAATACTTTACCCCCTAAGGAACCCGGTATTCGGTCAACACCGAATAACTGAAATGCCTATTGTAGTCCGGTCTACATTCATCACAAACCCTGAACGACATCTCCCGTTCAGGATTTTTTTGTAAGCATTTCAGCTATTCGGCTTAGTGTTGGGCAATCGTGCTTTTTCTTTTCTGTTCGTGCGTTGGCTCAGACACACTCTTTGCCAAGCTTTGGCTGTTGCGCTGGCTTTGAGCGGCTTGGTAATGTGTGTGGCTGTGAAGGGCTGGCATAATTCAATAACTTTTTATGTCAAATTCAATTTTTCAAAGAGCACTCTATTTCTTTCTTTGGAGTCTTTCAAAATCTTGTCAAAACTCATTATTTCAATGTACATGTTGTAATTGTCATTGAATGAAAAATATCCGTCTCCGCTTGGTAGTTGCTTGTAACCCGCATCAGTTGCAAATGCTTTCAATTTCTTAGTCAGGTCGCAAACAATGTAAGCGTAAATTGGTGTGTTCTTCCTGTAATCAAACTCACGGTCGTACTTGTCTTTTACCTCTCCTTCAATTATTTCTCTTGCGTATTTATTGATTTGATAAATTGGATTCTCCTGTTGTGTGTAGTCGTCTCGCATTGGTCGTTTAAACTCGATAAGTACAATTGATTCATACGGCTTGTCGTCATTAGAGAATGCAAAAGGCTTATTGAAAATAATGATGTCTGGACGGTCTTTTGAATCTGAATTTACAGGCTCTATTTTCTTAAAAGACTTGTCAGATGCCAAGTACTTGTGATAGGAAAGTTTTTCGTCCAACATCCAAAGATTATGGTCTTCAAACCCAATTTCGTCTGAAAGTGTTTGAAGCGGAAATATCAAACTATGAACTGCCTTTTCAGGAGCCTTGCGTTTCAAAAGTTTATCGAAAAGGTCTAAAACCAACTTTCTGTGAATTACATATTCTGAAAGTTTGGCGTTCCCAACTTCAATGATTTTAGCGTAAAGCTCTTTATGTTTCTCGTCAAAATCTTCCATATCCTGCTCGCTTTCAATAAATTTAAGAACAGACTTGGTTTCCTTTTTTACATCTAATTCAAGCTCCTGCTGAATTTTAAAAACTTCCAATTCCATTTTTTCTTCCGACAGAGTAGAAGGGATTTTGCGAAGTTTTTCGGGTTTGTATTTTAATAGTTGCTTGTATCGTGGATGATTTGAAACAAACTCTTTGACTTTGTTTAACCGTGTTTCAGATAGCTGAACAATTTGGTCTTCAAATTCTGTTAACAGAAGTTCAGTTATTGCTTTTCGGAGTTCTTCTTGTGAAGTTTGGTCTGGAAACTCAACTTCACCTTTGCTGAAAACAATGGTAGTTCGTTCTTCATTAACATTGTCATCCAAGTAATCTCCTTCCACATAAACCGCAATGGAAAAATTGCTGCCATCCTTATCAGTTAGGAAATTGTCAAGCTCTGGAATATCAGTTGAAAGCTTATCTATTACCACTTCGCGATTATTGGCGCTATAATGAATTTTATTGTCAACCTTACCGCTGTAAAGCTTTACAATGCTTAGTTTGAACTCATTTTTGCGAATTTTTAAAGGTTTAACAGTTACTTGACCATTCGTAAAAAGTTGGAACAAATCATTTACAACGATTTGTTTTCCCATGTCATTGATTAAAATCCGCGGGCAATCTTCGTTGAGAAAATAAATGAAAGTATGCTCAATGATTTTTAAGGCAATGTCTTCTGATTTAGAATTGCACCATTTCCTGTAATCTTCTTTTAAGCCTTTTAGTTTTACAATAGTATAGCGTTCCTGAGTAGTGTTTACTTGTTCTTTTGTATGTTTTTCAATTCCCTTTTTTGTTGGCTCAAAATTGAATTTCCGCAAAGCCCAATGTCCATTCTCTCTGAATCTGCTTTCAATCTCTGCTCTTTGGAAAGCACGAAGCCAAGTGAAACGTCCAATCCCTTTTCCACCTTTTTTGTATGTAGAGTGAGCATAATTGAAGGATTCATAATTTGCTTCATTGAAGCCAATCCCGTTATCCTTAATGATAAAATCAATTATATCCGGCAGATTTTCTTGCCCGTCCAATTCAAGTCCTTTTTGGTTTGAACGAACTATGTCAATTTCAATGATGCC